>NZ_JBHVKN010000205.1:0-9200 GCF_042798075.1 Nocardioides sp. NPDC057772 | reverse complement strand
CTGCTGATCGACGAGCCCGACTCCGGTCTGGACCCGGTGCGTACGGCGTTCATCAACCAGCTCTTCATCGACCTGAACGCGCAGATCGACGCGACCTTCCTGATCGTCACCCACGACATCAACTCGACGCGTACGGTGCCGGACAACATCGGCCTGCTCTACCACAAGCACCTGGCCATGTACGGACCCCGCGAGATGCTGCTGAGCTCCGAGGAGCCCGTCGTGCGGCAGTTCCTCAACGCCCAGACGATCGGCCCGATCGGCATGTCGGAGGAGAAGGACGCCGACGAGCTGGCCGCCGAGAAGGACATGGGCCTGCCGCCGCTCCCGCCGATCCCGATGCAGCTCGAGCCGTCCAACGGCATCCCACGCAAGTACCAGCGTCCGCCGGGCGCCTGGTGCCGCGAGAACGGTGTCACCCCGCCGCCGGGGTCGTTCCAGCCCGACGAGACACAGGCCTTATCTGGCGCTCGTGTACTTCAGATGGAGTCGTCGCGACCGTCCGTAGCAGGGACGTCTGGCGAGTTGTTCACGTAGAAACGCTCGCCGCCGACGTTTCTAGCGGTTCTTGTCGCAGCGAGACCGGGTTGGACTGATCGCTCAACTGTTGGCACAGTCGGCCATGGTTTCCGCTGCAGGCGGCATCTCATACTGCTGCTTCGCCCGAATCACATCGAGGCACGGCCACCATTGCCGCGATGGGCCACGACCATCCCGGTAGCCACATCGCTGCCTGAGACTGTCGGTCAGACCTCGGAACTCGCGTTCGCGGTTGGCGGAGCGAAACAGCAGGCGAAAGCATCGAGACCCTCGGCGGCTGCATCGAGCAGCGCGGGAATCGCATCGTCCTCGAAGTCATCGGTGCCCACGTGTTCGGCCAGCCGCTCACGCGCCCGATCCAGGATGGTCCGACACAGCTCTGCCTTGGAGTCGAAATACCTGTAGAGCACGACGCGCGTGCCCCGTGCCTCATCGGCGACATCGCCCGGGCTTGTCTCGGCGAAACCTCGTGGCGCGCAGGGCCGCGTTGGACGCGGGACCGCTGTTGCCGGCGGGCACCTGAATTCGCAGAACCATCCCCGCCCGGTGTCGGCGCACCGCCGCTTTCGCCCCGCAAGTACTCGCACTTTTCGCGCCAGCACCCGCTCGATGGGCCAGTGCGCTCGAGTTGAGGCCGGGTGCGTCGGGTCGCGTGGGTAGAACCGCGCGATGAACTCAACGTCTCCAGTGCTCATCGACTCCTATCCTCACCGCGGTACGCCGCTCACCGCGGAGGACGTCGAGCGGATCGCCGCCGCGATCACCGCCACCCACGCTGCGACCACCCGCACCGTCTACGCCTCCGCCTGGCGCCGATGGGAACGCTGGTGCACGCACCGCGGCATCGCTCCGCTCGGCGAGGAGGGTCCCGGCGCCGGCCGTCGGGGCGCCGACCCGGTCGCGGTGTGCGCCTACCTCGCCGAGACAGCCGCTGACGGGCTCTCGGCCGCGACTGTCGACCTGGCTTGCTCCGCGATCGGCTACCACCACCGATGTCGCGACCTGACCGATCCCACCGCGACCGTAGCCGTTCGCCAGGTACGCCGCGGCCTGCACCGCATCCTTGGGACCGCGCCACGCCGACCCGCCCATCCAGTCGGCCCCGAAGAGATCGGCCAGCTCCTCGCCGCCATCGACCGTGACAGCCCGGTTGGTGCGCGAGACGCCGCGGTCATCCTGCTCGGCTTCGCCGGCGCGCTGCGCCGCTCCGAGCTCGCGAACCTCACACTCGCCGACCTCGAACCCAAGCCCGGCGGACTGTTGCTCCGCCTGCGCCGCTCGAAGACCGACCCCGATGCTCGCGGGCAGGTCGTCGGGATCGCACCGGGCCGCCACCGCGACACCGACCCGATCACGGCCCTCGACGCCTGGCTCGCCCATCGAGGACCCGGGCAGGGCCCGGTCTTCACCAGCTTCCGCAACGGCGCTCCGCCGCTCCAACCGATCTCCGGCAACGTCGTCACGAGTGTCGTCAAGCGCTACGCCGAGGCCGCCGGGCTGACCGGCCGCATCACGGCTCACTCGCTGCGCGCAGGACACGCCACCACCGCCGCCATGGCCGGCGTCGGCATCGACCGGATCGCCGCCCAGGCCAGGCACCGACGCATCGACATCCTCATCGACCGCTACATCCGACCAGCCCAAGCGCTGCACGCCACTTCCAGCCGCCACCTGGGCTGTGACCGGTTCGCGTTCGTAACGCGCACGATGTGGTCGCTTTGCGAAACGTCAATGCTGGCGGGTGTCTTGCATTGAGCCATGCAACCATGGATAAAAACCACTCACTCTCCCTGCGAGAGTGTATGGTTTTTATCCATGGTGGGATTGGAGTCACTTCCAGTGACGTTCACGACACGAGCGGCCCTGCGAGCAGGGGCGCATCCGCGGGACCTGTATCGATGGCGGGACGATGGCGATGTCATCGAGCTCTCGCGAGGTGTGTTTCGTAACGCGGCAGCGCCGGAGCCCTCGTTCCCTGACCTGTTGGCCGTCGGCATGAGGGCTCCGCACGCGATCGTGTGCTGCGTGAGCGCTGCGGTGGCCCACGGTCTCAGTGACGAGATGGAACCTGCGGTCCAGATCGCGATCGCGTCCGGGCGAAACCTGGCCCGCATCACCTTCCCGCCGACGACGGTGTTTCGGTTCGATGCTGAGACCTTCGAGCTCGGACTCTCGCAATTGGAGGTCGCGCCGGACGAGTTCACGCGAATCTACGATCCCGCTCGGACAGTGGTGGACCTGATGCGCCTGCGGCACCGACTCGGCGAGCCGGTGGCGCACACGGTGCTCAACAGGTACTTGGAATCGCCAGGAGCGAAGCCGGGGCGGGTGCTGGAGTACGCCAACGCCCTCGGGGTCGTCGGGCCGGTGCGGTTGGCACTCGACATCGCGGGGGCACGATGAGTCGGCCGACGCGAGAGTCGGCGGCCGGGCGCGCCTACTTGGATCTGCAGAACCGAGCTCGGCGGGAGCGCAGGCGTACCCAGGACCTGTTGACGATGTACGTCGTGGAGCGATGGCTGGCCCGGATGAGCGCATCGCCATACGCCGGTGACTTCGTCCTCAAGGGCGGGATGCTCCTGGCGAGCTTCGGGAGTCGGCGCCCGACCACCGATGCGGACGCTTTGGCTCGGAACATGCCGGCCGACGAGAGCGCCGTCGCGGCCCGGGTGGTCGAGATCGCAGGTCTGGCCGACCCGGACGACGGAGTGGTTTACCTGACCGAGACCGTCAAGACGGCGATGATCCGAGACGACGCGCTCTACTCCGGTGTCCGCGTGACCATGGACGCGACGCTGGGCACGGCGCAGCTGAAGCTCAAGCTGGACATCAACTTCGGAGATCCAGTGACACCGGAGCCATCAGTCGTCGAGCTGCCTGCGCTGCGACCCGGCGCACCGCCGGTGCGGATATTGGGGTATCCGATCGCGACCGTGCTGGCGGAGAAGATCTCGACCGCGATCGACCTCGGGCCGGCGAGCACAAGAGTGCGGGACTGGGCCGACATCTACACCCTGGTCACGACCCATGACCTCGACGGTGCCGAGGTGAGCGCGGCAGTGGCGGCCACCATGAACTTTCGAGGGGTCGTCGTCAGATCGCTGTCTGAGGCGATCGGTGACCTCGTGAAGGTCCGGGCCTCAGCGTACGTCGCGTATCGACGCGGGCTCGGCGCCGATGGCGAGCATCTCCCCGCGACATTCGAGGAAGTCGTGGAGACGGCGGTCCGGTTCGCCGACCCGGTGCTGAGTGCCGGCACCCCCGGCGCTGCGCAGTGGCGGGCGGAGGCCCGGACGTGGTCCTGAACTCCGCGAATACTCCGCGAAAACCCTGTCGAGAGACCCCGAGATCGGGCGAGGAGATGAGGTAATGTCGACCTCGTCATCGAAAACGATGACGGATGTTCGCCCAGGTCAAACGGTGGTTTCTCAGAAACTGGTCGAGAAACCACGAGAGATGCGGCACCCGGCGAAGGGCGCCAGGCACCAAGAGAAGGCCAGGGGTTCGAATCCCCTCAGCTCCACCAGTAAGAACCCCGTCTGATCTGCAAAAACGCAGAGAGTCAGGCGGGGTTCTTGGTTCTTGATCCTGCCGTTTCGGTGAAGATTCCGCTCGATTCCCCCGAGCTGTTCAGGCCGACCGTCCTGAACGCGCTGGATGCTGCGGAAGACAACCTCCGCTCGCCTCGACTCGAGAAGCTGTCAAGATCTCACTCCAGCGCTGCCACGGCCTCGGCGGTGGTGCAGACGGTGGCGATGCGCGGGAAGATGTAGTCGAAGGCGAACTCATGGGCGTGCGTGTCGAGTGCGGTGACCGCGTCTTCGGGCAGGACCACTGTGAAGCCGAACTCGTCAGCGAAACGGGCTGTCTGCTCGACACCGAAGTTCGTGGCGATCCCGGTGATGATCAGCGTGTCGACGGCGTGCTTGCGCAACGCCTCCTCCAGCCCGGTGTTGTGGAATGCCCCCCAGGTGTTCTTCACGATCTCCAGGTCCCCGAACACCCCTTCCACCAGTTCGCTGCCTGGCGGCTGCTCCGCAACGCCTGGCCGCTCGGCCCGCACGGCGACGACGAGACCGCCCGCCTTTCGCACTGCGTCGGCCAGGGCGAGGGAGCGGGTGACCACGGCTGGTCCGGAATGTGGTGCCGTGGGCTGCTCGACGATGCGCGTCATCAGGTCGACAAGGAGCAATGCGGTGCGGGGGCCATCCAGTTCACCCATGTTCGGCATGCTAGCGAGGCGTCGCGCCCGCTCGACGAAAACCCGAAACGTCGGACTTGCCGAGACGGCATCGTCGATGAATCGGGCACGTCGCGATGAGAAGGCCAGGGCTTCGAATCCCCTCGGCTCCACACGTAGAAACCGGTTCTGACCTGCGACTCCGTCGCCGTGATGACCCGGTTTCCTGGAGGTCGTCCGGGTGCCGGGGCCGGCTGATGGACAAGTCGTTAACAGCGTCCTGAAACGACCTGCGGGAAGTGGCCCTTGGCGGCTAAGTTCTGTCGTGCTCGCCGGCTCGGGGTCGGAGACGCCCTCTCCCTGTCCGATCCTTGCCAGGAGTCTCGTTGAATCTCCCATGCCGTCGCATGGTCGCTGTTGCCCGCCGGGGCTTTCGTCTGAAGCGGGTTGGAAGTTGAGTTCTGAAGCACGGCTGGGCGGGATCCTTCGGCGCGGGCGGATGGCGATCGCCACAGTGGCGGTCGCGAGCACGGTCGGGGTGTTGTGCGGTCCGACGTCGACGGCGGAGGCGGCCGCGCTTCCGGGGCGGCTGGACTCCGGGCGGCCGAACGTGCTGATGATCAACGTCGACGACCTGGCGGCGACCGACATCAGGTACATGCCGAACGTGCAGAGGCTGCTGGTGCAGCAGGGGACGACGTTCACCGATGCGGTGGCGCCGACGCCGCTGTGCGTGCCGGCACGGGCGAGCCTGCTGACCGGGAAGTACGCCCACAATCACCGCAACTGGTCGATCTCGGGGACCAACGGCGGCTACAAGGGCTTCACGGGGCGTCGGAACACGCTCCCCGTGTGGATGGACAAGGCCGGCTACCGCACGATGTTCCTCGGGAAGTACCTCAACAACTACGGCAGGGGATCGGAGCGCTACTCCAGCGGCGAGCCGGGTTGGGATGACTGGCAGGCGACGATCGACCCGTCGACCTACAACCTGATGAGCCCGAAGTTCAACAGCAACGGGACCATCCAGACCCCTGGCATCTACAGCTCGGTCGTGCTGAAGAACCGGTCGATCAAGATGATCAAGAGGGCCGGGACCAACCTGGGTGGCAAGAAGCCGTGGTTCCTGTGGGTCAACTACGTGGCACCACACGCGGGCGGCCCGGTGGAGGCCAGCGACCCGAAGAGGCGCTACCCCGACCAGCCGTCGCTGTGGCTGGAGAACACCCGGCCGATGCCCGCGGACAAGGGGCGCTTCAGCGGCCTCGAGCTCCCCAAGACGCCCGACATGTTCTACGCCGGGCCTGGGCAGGTCACCGCCGGCAAGCCCTACACGGCAGCCCAGAAGCGGGTGATGCGCTACGTCTACCAGCAGCGCATCGAGGCCGCCCAGTCGGTCGACCGCGCAGTGGCAGGCACGATCGCCCACCTGAAGAGCAGCGGGCAGTATCGGCGTACCGTCATCATCTTCTCCGGCGACAACGGCTACACCACCGGTCACCACGACCGCCAGGGCAAGCTGTGGGAGTCGTCGCAGTCCATGCGGATCCCGCTGGTCATGGTCGGCCCCGGGGTCCCGAGGAACATCAAGGTCGGTTCCGCGGTCGGCAACCCGGACATCGCGACGACGGTCGCCGCGCTCGGACGAGCGACGCCCGGGCGGACGCAGGACGGGGTCGACATCACCCGGGTGCTCGCGTCGAGCGTGAAGGCCGGCAAGACGCTCTACCGGCCGATCCCGGTCGCCGCCTGGCCGACTCTGGGCGGCACGACCACCAAGTATCGCGGCATCCGCTACGGGCGCTACACCTACATCACCGTCACCGCGAGCGGTGTGCCCGTCCTCTACGACCGCGCCGTCGACCCGTACGAGACGCGCAACCTGGCCAAAGAACCGAGGTACGCCAAGGTCGTGGCGCAACTGAAGGTGATCGAGGCCAAATACCGCTCCTGCTCGGGCAGCACGTGCCCCAAGACGTACGCGGGCACGCTGGCCACGCCGAGCCCGAGCTGACCGCAGGGCCGCCCGCGCACCTCACGGTGTGAATTCGGTCACTTGACCGGTATTTGTGGCCGATCTCTTGACTCTCTGTGGATGACTCAGTAACCATTGACTCAATGGACGTTGAGCAACAGGACGAACTGGAACGTCGAGCCAAGGTGCACGCAGCGCTCGGCGATCCGGTGCGACTTCGGATTGTTGACATGCTCCAGACAAGTGATGCTTCCCCCACAGAAATCGCCGGGATGCTGGCTGTCCCGTCGAACCTGTTCGCCCACCACGTCCAGGCGCTGGTGAGCGCAGGAGTCGTCTCTCGTCACCATTCCGAGGGCGACAGGAGACGTACGTATCTCCACCTCGAGCAGGACACGCTCGAGAGCTTGGGCACCGGTTCCCCCCGTCCGGTGCCCAAGCGCGTCCTGTTCGTGTGCACGGGCAACACCGCACGCTCGCACCTGGCTGCCGCACTCTGGCGCCAGGTCAGCTCGATCCCGGCCGAATCGGCCGGCACCCATCCCGCCGACCGCATCAACCCCGGAACGATCGACGTCGCGACCCGCCGCGAGCTGGACCTCCCCATCGTCGAGCCGCAGCGGATCGAGGACGTACTGGATCCCGAAGATCTCGTGGTCACCGTGTGTGACCGCGCGCATGAGACGCCGAAGGTCCCCGGCGAGCTGCACTGGTCGATCCCTGACCCGGTGGGCAAGGGGCCCGAGGCCTTCGACACCGCCTACGCCGAGCTCGAGCGCCGCATCAATGCGCTCGCATCCCGCTTTGAGCCCGATCAGTCATCCCTGACGCGCAAGGAGTAGCCCCATGGACACCGAGGTCACCCTCGACCAGCAGTCGGCAGCGAGCAGCACCACCGCCCGCCTCGCCGACGAGTTCAGCGGCCGCAACGACGCCGCCGCGATCCAACAGATCCTGCACGACTCGCTCGACGCCCAGGCGAAGAGCTCGAACGCGATCACCGATGCGCCGTCGCTCGTCGAGCGGTTCGCCGGCATCGTCTACTTCTCCGAGATGGCCGCCGACAACCAGCGCGATCGGCGGTCGAGTCATCGCCGCACCACAGGGGTCGTATCCGGTGCGGAGCCGCCGCGCTCCACGCGCGGTCGCCGGACCCCTAGTCGTCCGTGGCGCCTTCCCGCCTCCGAACGGAGCTCGAAGAGCTGACCGCCGGCGCGGTCGCCCCGAGACTCGTGCCATCCCCGATGGGGCGCCGCGACCAGTAGCTCGCGAGGACCGAGCCGGACACGTTGTGCCAGACCGAGAAGATGGCGGCGGGGAGCGCCGCGGCAGGCGAGAAGTGGACGGTCGCAAGGGCCGCGGCGAGGCCGGAGTTCTGCATGCCGACCTCGATGCTGATGGCTCGGCGGCTCGAGACCGGCATGCCGCAGACGCGTCCGACCGCGTACCCGAGGGCGAGGCCGGCGACGTTGTGCAGCACCACCGCGAGCAGGACCAGGAGACCCACGGAAAGCAGCGTGGACGAGCTTCCGGCGACGACGGCCAGCACGACCGCGGTGATGCCGGCGACCGAGATCAGCGGGAGCAGGTCGATCACCCGCTCGACGAGACGTGGCAGGAGCAGCCTGAGCACCAGGCCGAGCAGCACCGGTACGAGCACGATCTTCACGATCGAGAGGAACATCTCGCTCGCGGAGACCGGGAGGTCCTCGCCGACCAGCAGGAGCACCAGCAGGGGCGTCATCACGGGTGCGAGCAGCGTCGAGACCGAGGTCATCGCCACCGACAGCGCCGTGTCGCCGCGGGCGAGGAACACCATGACGTTGGAGGCGGTGCCGCCGGGCGCGCAGCCCACCAGGATCATGCCGGCGGTGAGGACGGCGGAGAGGCCGAGCAGGTGCGCGATGCCCCAGCCGAGGAGCGGCATCAGGGTGTACTGCGCGGCGACGCCCAGCAGCAGGGCCCAAGGGCGCCGACCGATGATCGCGAAGTCGCTGGGCCGCAGCGTCATGCCCATCCCGAGCATGATGATCTGGAGGAGCAGCGGGATCTGAGCCGCCCACCCGTCGAAGGTGCTGGGGGTGGCCAGCGCGATGGCGCCGGCGACGAGAACGATCAAGGCGAACCAGCGGCCTACGAATGCGCTGATCTGTCGGACTGTGTTCATGCTCTGCCTTCCGAGACGATGGGTACGGAGTCGAACCGATGACCCGCCCACCGCGAGATCTCGCGGGAGGCACGCGGACGCGCTTTCAATACGACGCATCGAAGGTTCCGATGGCGGCTGGGCTGCCGCGGGAGGCTCATCACACTAGTGGCGTACTCATCATACGTCTATGCCTTTCGAGCGATGAGCACGGAAGAAGCCAGGTCCCGGCTGGACGCCGGAACCTGGCTCCACAAGAGGGGCTCAGGCCTTCTTGGTCGCCCAGAAGATCTCGGCGATCTCGTCGATCTTGGCCAGGAGCTTGTCGGCGGTCTCGAGGTCGAGGGTGCCCTTGGTGC
>NZ_JBHVKN010000204.1:4356-9203 GCF_042798075.1 Nocardioides sp. NPDC057772 | reverse complement strand
TTCCTGCACTTCTCGGGCATTGCAACACCCGAGAAGTGCAGGAATTGCCTGAGAAGTCTGGCGCCTGTCCCGTGGGACGGGCGCCAGGCTACGTTCTCGCGAGGCTGCTGTCACGTGCCTGTCGGCGGCTGCTGGTAGAAATGACCTCTGTGAGCCGGGGACCGCAGGAGGCAGCCGGGGCAGCCGAGCTGGAGCTGCCCGGGCTGGTGCGCGACCGGGTCAAGGAGGGACGGGCGAAGGCGGCGGCGACGCGGGCGCGCAAGGCCGCCGAGGCGGAGACCGCAGAGGTGGACCCGGTCGCCAAGGTCCTGGTCGACCTGCCGATGGCTCATCTGGACCGGCCGTTCGACTACGCCGTTCCGGCCTCGATGGCCGAGGAGGCGCGGCCGGGCGTGCGGGTCAAGGTGCGGTTCGGGCCGAAGGACGTGGACGGGTTCGTCGTCGCGCGGGCGGAGGCTTCGGAGCACACGAAGCTCCAGCCGCTCAAGCGGGTCGTCAGCTCCGAGGTAGTGCTCACCCCGCAGGTCGCCGCGCTGAGCGAGGCAGTCGCCCGGCGCTACGCGGGCCCCCGGGCCGACGTGCTCCGGCTGGCCGTTCCGCCGCGGCACGCGTCGACCGAGAAGGAGCCGTCGCCGCCGGCTCCCGCGGCCCCGCAGTTCGACCCCGCCGCAGCCGCCGCGGCCTGGGCAGGCCACGAGCCAGCGGCCGCGTTCCTACGCCACCTGGCGACCGGCGGCGCCCCGCGCGCGGTCTGGCACGCCGCGGCCGCCACCGACCACGCCGACCTGATCGCCCACGCCGCCGCCGCCACGCTGGCCTCCGGGAGGGGCGTGCTGGTCGTGGTGCCGGACTGGAAGGACCTCGCCCGCCTCGACACCGCGATGACCAATGTGCTCGGGGAGGGTCAGCATGCCGTGCTGGCAGCGGACGCCGGCCCGGCCCCGCGCTACCGAGAGTTCCTGCGGGTCGTCCGGGGTGCGGTGAAGGTGGCGATCGGCACCCGTGCCGCTGCCTTTGCACCCGTGCGTGACCTCGGACTCGTCGTCGTCTGGGACGACGGCGACGACCTGCTCGCCGAGCAGCGCTCGCCCTATCCGCACGCGCGGGACGTCCTTCTGCTGCGGGCCGAGCAGGAGCGCGCGGCCGTGCTCGTGGGTGGCTTCGCCCGGACCGTCGAGGCCGGGTTCCTGGCCGAGACGGGCTGGGCGCAGGAGATCCGTCCTACCCGGGCGCTGGCCCGGGAGCGGGTGAGCGTCGAGATCACCGGCGACACCGACTTCGACCTCGAGAAAGACCCGCTCACCCGAGCCTCCCGGGTTCCCCGCGAGGCCCACGAGGCGATCCGCGCCGCGCTGGCCACCGGACCGGTCCTGCTGCAGACCCCGCGCCGCGGATATGCCGCCTCTCTGGCCTGCGATCGATGCCGTACGCCGGCCAGGTGCTCGGCCTGCCAGGGGCCGCTGCAGCTCGGCGGCCCGGCTTCGCCGCCGACCTGCGCCTGGTGCGGCCACGTCGAAGCGGCGTGGGCGTGCGGCGCCTGTGGAGGATTCGGGCTGCGAGCGCCGATCATCGGCGAGGCCCGCACGGCCGAGGAGATGGGGCGCTCGTTCCCAGGGGTGCGGGTGGTCACCTCCTCGGCGGGGACGGTCAAGCAGACGGTGCCGGGCACACCGGCGATCGTGGTCGCGACGATCGGCGCCGAGCCCGTCGCCGACGGCGGCTACGCTGCCGTGCTGCTCCTCGATACGTGGCTGCTGCTGGGGCGGCCGGATCTGCGTACGGACGAGGAGGCGCTGCGCCGCTGGAGCAACGCCTCCGGGCTCGTGCGACCCGGCGGACGAGTCCTGGTCGTGGGCGACCCCGCGCTGCCGGTGCTGCAGGCGCTGGTGCGTTGGGACCAGCCCGGGTTCGCGCAGCGGGAGGCGTCGGCGCGGCAGGAGGCCCACCTCCCGCCGGCGTCGCGGATGGCCACCATCACCGGCACACCCGGCGCGCTCGACGACGCGCTCACCCTGCTGGCGCTGCCGCCGGGCGCGGAGGTGCTGGGACCGGTCCCCGCCGAGCCGACCTCGACCGGCGAGCCACGCCTGCGGGCAGTCGTACGCGTCCCCAGATCTCTCGGAGGCAAGCTCGCCGAGGCGCTCGGAGAGCTACAGCGGGTGCGGTCGGCGCGCAAGCTCGACCCGGTGCGGGTCCAGGTGGATCCGCCGGCGCTCTGACCACGGCTCAGCCCACGTATTGTGGACCCGACACGCTCGACCATCTAGGAGAACAGTGGCAGTCCAGCCCATCCGACTCTTCGGCGACCCCGTGCTGCGCAAGCCAGCGATCGAGGTCGTTGACTTCGACAAGGAACTGCGCAAGCTCGTTGCCGACCTCACCGACACCATGCTCGAGGCGCCGGGCGCCGGACTGGCCGCTCCACAGATCGGCGTGAGCCTGCGGGTCTTCACCTGGTACGTCGACGGCCAGGTGGGTCACCTGGTCAACCCGGACCTGACCCTGTCGGAGGAGACGCAGGACGGGGGAGAGGGCTGCCTGTCGCTGCCTGACATCACCTTCGACTGCCGCCGGGCCATGTCGGTGGTCGCGAAGGGCTTCGACATGCACGGCGAGCCGGTCACGATCGAGGGCTCCGAGCTGCTCGCCCGCGCCATCCAGCACGAGACCGACCACCTCGACGGCATCCTGTTCATCGACCGGCTCGACGAGGCCGCCCGCAAGGCGGCGATGAAGGAGATCCGGGAGTCGGAGTGGTTCGGCCTGGAGAAGCCGACCGTGAAGATCTCGCCGCACGCGACGAACGGGTTCGGGTTCTGATGAGGGTCGTCTTCGCAGGTACGCCCGAGGTCGCCGTACCGTCCTTGGACGCGATCGCCGCTTCCCGCCACGAGCTGGTCGGCGTGGTCACCCGGCCCGACGCTGCCCAGGGCCGCAGCAAGCGGCTGGTGCCCTCTCCGGTGGCCCAGCGGGCAGAGGAGCTCGGGGTGCCGGTGCTCAAACCGGAGCACCCCCGCGAGCCCGACTTCCAGGCCGAGCTGAAGGCGCTCGAGCCCGACTGCTGCCCGGTGGTCGCCTACGGTGCGATGCTGCCGCAGTCGGCGCTGGACATCCCGCGGCACGGCTGGGTCAACCTGCACTTCTCGCTCCTGCCCGCCTACCGCGGCGCGGCTCCTGTGCAGCGGGCGGTCTGGGCCGGGGAGGAGATCTCCGGCGCGACCACCTTCCGGATCGTGAAGGCGATGGACGCCGGTCCCGTCTTCGGCACGATGACCCAGGCGCTGGCGCCGGATGAGACCTCCGGTTCTCTCTTCGAGAAGCTGACCGAGGGTGGGGCCGGGCTGCTGGTGTCCACGCTCGACGGGATCGAGGACGGCACCCTCGAGGCGCGCGAGCAGCCCGCCGACGGCGTCTCCTACGCCGACAAGATCACCGTCGACGATGCCCGCATCGACTGGACGCAGAACGCGGTGGCCATCGACCGGCAGGTCCGCGCCTGCACCCCGGCGCCCGGAGCCTGGACCCTGCTCGACGGCGAACGGTTCAAGGTCGGTCCGGTGACGATGACCGAGGACACCGCGTCCCCCGGCGAGCTCGTCGTCCGCAAGAACGAGGTGCTCGTCGGCACCGGCACGACGGCCGTACGCCTGGGCCGCGTGAAGGCCTTCGGCAAGAAGGAGATGCCGGCGGCCGACTGGGCCCGCGGCGTACGTCTGGAGTCCGGTGTCGCCTTCGAATAGGAGGCGCCCCGGCCGGAGGCCCCAGGGGCCGCGGCGACCGGGAGAGCGGGGCGGCACCAGGCCCACGGATCCGGCCCGGCTGGCAGCGTTCGAGGTGCTCAAGGCGGTGCGGGTCGACGAGGCGTACGCCAACCTGGTGCTGCCCCACGTCCTCGGCCGCCTCGGGCTGGAGGGTCGCGACGCGGCCTTCGCCACCGAGCTCGCCTCGGGGACGCTGCGGCAGCAGGGCACCTACGACGCCGTGCTGGCGGCCTGCATCGACCGTCCGCTGGCCAAGGTCGAGGCGAAGGTGCTCGACGTGCTCCGGTTGGGGGCGCACCAGGTGCTCTCCATGCGGGTTCCCGACCACGCCGCGATCTCGACCAGCGTCGACCTGACCCGCGCCAAGGTCGGCCAGGGGCCGGCCGGCTTCGTCAACGCCGTCCTGCGCAAGGTCACCCGCAAGTCCCTGGACGAGTGGGTCGCCGAGGTCGCGCCCACGCGCGAGCAGGACCACGACGGCTGGGCCGCCGTCGCCTTCAGCCACCCACGCTGGGTCGTCGAGCGGCTCGCCGAGGCCGTCGGCCGTGACCAGGTCGACGCGCTGCTCGAAGCCGACAACGTGCCGCCGTCGGTCACGCTCGTCGCCCGTCCCGGGCGTGCCACGGTCGACGAGCTCGGCGGTACGCCGACGCCCTACTCGCCCTTCGGGGTCACCCTCGACTCCGGCTCACCGGCCGGGATCGACGCGGTCGCGGAGGGGCGCGCGGGTGTCCAGGACGAGGGCTCGCAGCTCGTGGCCATCGCCCTGGCCGAGGCGGAGGTCGAGAGCGACAGCGAAGCGCCTGAGGTCTGGCTGGACCTGTGCGCCGGCCCCGGCGGCAAGTCGGCGCTGCTGGCGGCGCTGGCCGCGCACCAGGGCGCCGCCCTGGTCGCCAACGAGCGTCAGCCGCACCGCGCCGGACTCGTCCTGGCCAACCTGACGGACCGCTCGGCCGGATCACAGGTCGAGGGTGTCGCCGGCGTCGTCGCGGGCGACGGCACCCGGCCGCCGTTCAAGGACGCCACCTTCGACCGGATCCTCGTCGACGCCCCGTGCACCGGCCTCGGGGCACTGCGTCGCCGGCC
>NZ_JBHVKN010000204.1:2194-4346 GCF_042798075.1 Nocardioides sp. NPDC057772 | reverse complement strand
GGCGCACGGGGCCCGGGTCTACCTGACCAACGCCAAGGCCGACGAGTTCTCGGGCCAGCAGGTCCACGGACCCCGTGCACCGGCCTCGGGGCACTGCGTCGCCGGCCGGAGGCGCGGTGGCGGCGAGCCACGGCGGATCTCGACGTGCTCGTCGGTCTCCAGCGCTCCCTTCTCGACCGGGCGCTCGACCTGACCCGACCGGGCGGCGTGGTGCTCTACGCGACCTGCTCGCCGGTGCTGGCGGAGACGAGGGACGTGGTGCAGGGCGTACTCGCGGCTCGAGCCGACGTCAGTCTGGGGCCCATCGCCGCCACCGCCGGCAACGTGCCCGACAGTGCCGGACCGATCGAGGGCACCGTGCAGCTGTGGCCGCACCGGCACGGCACCGATGCGATGTTCCTGGCGCTGCTGCGCCGCACCCCCGCGTGAGCTTCTCAGTCGAGGATGTGGCGTAGGTAGCGGCGCGGGTCGTCGAGGTAGCTGCGCCAGTGGCGCACGAGCTCGAGGTCTTCCCAGGCCGTCTCGCGCAGGCCCCAGTCGCCGACCTCGATGATGGTGGCGCCGGGCATCGCGGCGAGCACGGGCGAGTGGGTGGCACAGAGCACCTGCCCACCGTCGCGCACCACCCCGTCGAGGGTGGCGATCAGTCCCATCGTCGACATGAACGACAGCGCCGCCTCGGGCTCGTCGAGACAGTAGAAGCCCGGGGAGTCGAAACGCTGGCGCAGCACCGCGAGGAACGACTCGCCGTGGCTCATCTCGTGGAACGCCGGCTCGCCCGCGGGCGAGCCGCCGAGATCCTCCATGTAGGTGTACCAGCCGTGCATCGTCTCCGCGCGGAGGAAGAACCCCCAGCGCCCGGCGCCCAGGCCGCGCTGGAGTCGCAGAGCGCTGCCCAGAGGCGACTCCGAGGCCCGTGTCGAGTGTCTGGTGTTGCGCGAGCCGCCCTCGGGATTGAGTCCGTACGCCGTCGCGACCGCTTCGACGATCGTCGACTTTCCCGAGCCGTTCTCCCCGACCAGGAACGTGACGCCGGCGCCGAGATCGAGCCCCTTCGCGACGACCTGGGCAACGGCCGGGACGGTCAGCGGCCATTCGTCGGGCGGCAGTGCCTCACGCGTCGGGTCCGTCTCGACGCGTACGACGGGAGGCTGGTCGAAGTCCATGCCCCGAATAGTAGGAGGGGCTCGGGATCCGTGGCCTACGCTGGCGAGCATGACCAAGGCATCGCCGTCGGTGGAGATAGAGGTCGACAACCGCGTCGTCAGGATCTCCAATCCCGATCGGGTCTACTTCCCAAAGATCGGTGCGACGAAGCTCGATGTGGCGCAGTACTACCTCGCCGTCGGTCCCGGGATCGTCAACGCGCTGTGGGAGCGCCCGTGCATGCTCCACCGTTTCCCGAAGGGGCTGGCGGGGCCGAAGGTGCACCAGAAGCGGCTGCCGCAGGGCGCGCCCGACTGGATCGAGACCGTACGCCTCTACTTCCCGCGCTGGGGTCGCACGGCTGACGAGCTCTGCGTGACCGAGCTCGGCGCGGTGATCTGGGCGGTCCAGATGTCGACGGTCGAGTTCCACCCGTGGAACAGCCGCCGCGAGGACACCGAGAAGCCCGACGAGTGGCGCATCGACCTCGACCCCGGACCCGAGTGCCCGTTCTCGACGGTGCAGACCGTCGCCGGCGTTGTCCGCGAGCTGCTCGACGAGCTCGGAGCGGTCGGCTATCCGAAGACGAGCGGCGGCTCCGGGATGCACGTCTACGTTCGGATCCCGGCGGAGCACGGGTTCCAGGACGTACGCCGCGCCGCGCACGCCTTCGCGCGCGAGGTCGAGCGCCGGGCACCGAAGCTGGTCACCACCGCCTGGTGGCGCAAGGACCGCGACCCGGCGCAGCTCTTCGTCGACTTCAACCAGAACACCCGCGACCACACGATCGCGTGCGCCTACTCGATCCGCGGCGTCGCCGACGGCCGGGTCTCCACCCCGATCACCTGGGAGGAGACCAAGGACGTCGACCCGCGCGACTTCACGATGCGTACGGTGCCGGCGCGGTTCGCGGAGATCGGCGACCTGCACGCCGACATCGATGACCACCCGTTCTCGATCGAGCCGCTGCTGGAGTGGGCCGACCGCGACGAGAGCGGCGGCGCCG
>NZ_JBHVKN010000204.1:0-2184 GCF_042798075.1 Nocardioides sp. NPDC057772 | reverse complement strand
CCTTTCTGCTGGGGGCGGGCGTGGGGGCGGCGTACGCGGTGATGCCGCTGCTGATCGTCCGGCACGTGCCGCCGTCCGAGACCGCCAGCGCCACCAGCTTCAACCAGGTCCGGCGGCGCCGAGACGCCGCCGGACGATGAGTGACCGTCACCAGATCTCGAGCCGTTCGCCCAATGTGCGGGCGAGCTCCTTGGAGTAGGTCGCGGTGAGGTGGTGGCCGTCGCGGTGGGTGATCGTGTCGCCGACGACGGTGGTGCAGATGCCGACGCTGTCGCAGAACATGTCGTCGAGGTCGAGGGTCTCGACGCGAGCGGACTTGGCCGCCTGCATCTGCAGGTCGGCACCGTCCTGCTGGCTCGCCAGCGGCTTGTAGGTGCACGGTGAGAGCGTCTTGTTGCTGCTCAGACACGTGGCCGGGTCGAACTCGAGCGCCGGCACGTCGCGCAGCCACACGGTGCGCTTCGCTGCGGGCTTCACCTGGGCGAGCAGCCGCTGGTAGCCGCGGTAGACGGCGCGGCGTACGTCCTCGCGGTCGGTGTGGCGGCCCGAGGAGTCGTGGTAGGCGGCACTGATCGGGCGCGAGGAGATCAGCAGCAGGTCAGGGCGTAGCTTCTTGACCGAGGAGAGCATGAAGTCGTGGAAGTCGTCGCACGAGGTCATCGGCTCGGTGCTGTCGATCTTGTCAGGGGTGACCAGCGAGACGGTGCATTGCGGCATCGCCAGCATGTAGGCGCGGTAGCCGGAGCGCTCGGCGATCTCGTCGACCGCGGGCGCCCAGTGGCGCGCGTGGGAGTCGCCGATGACGACGACCGTCTTCTCGGCGTCGGTGTCTCCGCGCGGGCACAGCTTGCGTACGTTGGTGGAGTAGTAGTTGCACGCGCCGACCGTCTCCACGTCGTCGGAGAGGTTGGTGAGCCCCGGCTTCAGGTTGGTGGGGATCGCCTGGTTCTTCCGGGCGGCGAGCACCGACGCCTTCAGCAGGTCGGGGAGCGGGTCGGGCTCCTGCGGCTTGGCGGCGGGCGGTGCGTCACTGGACGCGGGCCGCTCAGGCCGCTCGGACGCCTTGGCGGAGTCGGACGAGCCGGACTCGGCGAGCGTGATCGCCGGCTGGTAGCCGTCGCGGGCGGCGCCGGTGGCGTAGGAGTTGGCCCCGAAGCAGGTCACCGCGACCAGGGTGATGCTCAGCGGGTAGAGCGCGACCGGGCCCAGCGTGCCGGCCCTGGCGAGGACCGGGCGGCGCCACAGCACGCCGCGCCGGAACGGCTCCTCGACGTAGCGGTAGGT
The DNA here is from genome assembly GCF_042798075.1 of Nocardioides sp. NPDC057772. Taxonomy (NCBI): domain Bacteria; kingdom Bacillati; phylum Actinomycetota; class Actinomycetes; order Propionibacteriales; family Nocardioidaceae; genus Nocardioides; species Nocardioides sp. NPDC057772. Next base: position 900 of record NZ_JBHVKN010000204.1, on the reverse strand, counting down.
GACTCCCGCCAGGCCGAACGCCAGCGCGACCAGGAGCACCTGCTCCCACCAGCGCAGCTCCCGGCCCAGCTGCAGCTCGGCGAGGACCAGCACCGGGAAGTGCCACAGGTAGAGCGAGTAGGACCAGTTGCCGATCACCTGCAGCGGCGGCACCGACAGCAGCCTGCCGACCACGGTCGGGCCGTGCCAGAGCGTGCCGGCCACGATGATGAAGACGCTGCCGAGGACGGGCACGAGCGCCGGGGTGCCCGGGAACGGGGTCGCGTCGTTGAACTGCAGGCAGGCGCACACGATGAAGAACATCCCGAACGCCGAGAGCACCTGGGCCCGCCAGCGTGCGGTGGCGTCCTGGGGCCCGTCGTCACGGAACGCGATCGCCGCGATCGCACCCAGGCCGAGCTCCCAGGCGCGGGTGAAGGGCGAGAAGTACGCCGCCTCCGGGCTGGTGCGGGTCAGCACCGCCGAGACCAGCAGCGAGGCCACGATCCCGACGCCGAGCGCGATCACCAGCACGCGCCTGCGGCGGCGCTGGTCGGGCTCGGCGTTCTCGCTGCGCCGCCTCAGCGCCCACAGGCATCCGAGGATCACCAGCGGCCAGACCAGGTAGAACTGCTCCTCCACCGCGAGCGACCAGAAGTGCTGCAGCGGTGACGGCGGCAGGGCGGCCGAGAAGTAGTCGGTCTCCAGCGACGCGAACCGGAAGTTGGCGGCGAAGGCCGCCGACCACAGCGCATCGAGGGCGATCTCGCGGGTGCGTACGAAACCGAGGAAGACGGCCGCGTAGACCACCGTCGCCAGCAGCACCAGGGTGGCCGCGGGCAGGATCCGGCGGGCACGGCGTGCGTAGAACTGCGGGATGCTGACGGTGCCAGACTCGTCGGCCTCGCGCAGCAGCAGCGT
>NZ_JBHVKN010000203.1:0-9287 GCF_042798075.1 Nocardioides sp. NPDC057772 | reverse complement strand
GCCCTCCTCGGAGAGGATGCGTCGGTCCTTGAGCTCGGACTCGGTGACGTCGCCGACGGTGGTGCCGTCGACGAAGACGTAGCCGCACTCGACCTTGCCGGCGATCTCGGCCTTGCCGTCGATGAGGTCGACGACGACGCCGTCCTCGGCGTAGACGACGCTCTCCACGCCGGTCTGGCGGGCCAGGTCGCCGTTGGCGAGCAGGTGGCGCACCTCGCCGTGGACGGGCATCACGTTGCGCGGGCGGACGATGTTGTAGCAGTAGAGCAGCTCGCCGGCGCTGGCGTGGCCGGACACGTGCACCAGTGCGTTGCCCTTGTGGACGACGTTGGCGCCGAGGCGGGCGAGGCCGTTGATCACCCGGTAGACCGAGTTCTCGTTGCCGGGGATCAGCGAGGAGGCGAGGAGGACGGTGTCGCCCGGCTCGATGTGCACGAAGTTGTGGGTGCCGTTGGCGATGCGGGACAGCGCCGACATCGGCTCGCCCTGGGAGCCGGTCGAGACCATGACGACCTTCTCCGGCGGCAGGTCGGCGAGCTCCTTGGCGTCGACGATGACGTCCTCGGGCACGTGCAGGTAGCCCAGGTCGGCGGCGATCTGCATGTTGCGGACCATCGATCGACCGACGTACGCCACCTTGCGCCCGTGCGCGACGGCGCTGTCCAGCACCTGCTGGACACGGTGCACGTGGGAGGCGAAGCAGGCCACGATGATGCGCTGGTCGGACTCGCGGAAGACCTGCTCGATCGCGGGCGCGATCTTCTTCTCGGCGGTCGTGAAGCCTGGGACCTCGGCGTTGGTGGAGTCGGTGAGGAACAGGTCCACGCCCTCCTCACCGAGGCGCGCGAACGCACGCAGGTCGGTGATCCGACCGTCCAGCGGCAGTTGGTCCATCTTGAAGTCGCCGGTGTGCAGGACCAGCCCGGCGCCGGTGCGGATCGCGACTGCGAGTGCGTCCGGGATGGAGTGGTTCACGGCGACGAACTCGAGCTCGAACGGCCCGAACGTGATCGTGTCGCCCTCGCGTACCTTGTGCTGGACGGTCTCGCGCAGACGGTGCTCGCGCAGCTTGGAGCCGAGCAGGGCCAAGGTCAGCTCGGAGCCGACCAGCGGGATGTCCTGGCGCTCGCGCAGCAGGTAGGGAGTCGCGCCGATGTGGTCCTCGTGACCATGGGTCAGGACCAGCGCCTCGACGTCGCCGAGCCGATCACGGATCGGCCCGAAGTCGGGCAGGATCAGGTCGACGCCGGGCTGCTGCTCCTCGGGGAAGAGCACGCCGCAGTCGACGATCAACAGCCGGCCGTCGTACTCGAAGACGGTCATGTTGCGGCCGACCTCGCCGAGACCGCCGAGAGGGGTGACCCGCAAGCCGCCCTTGGGGAGCTTGCCGGGTTCGGTCAGCTCCGGGTGTGGGTGAGACAAAGGCATTCCTTCTAGAGAAGGCCAGAGGCCTCCAGCCCGGCTCGCAGCGCCTCGACCTCGTCGTCGTCGAGCGCCACCAGCGGCCCTCGTACGTTGCGGTTGTCGATCACGCCGGTCAGCTCGAGAGCGGCCTTGGCAGTGGTGGCTCCGTAGTTCGGGACGCCCATGATGGCGTCGATCGCGGGGAGCATCCGCGCATAGGTCTTGCGGGCGGTCTCGATGTCGCTCGCCGCGAAGGCGTCGATCATCGTCCGCGTCTGGTCGCCGAGCACGTGGGCGGCGACGCTGATCACGCCGACGGCGCCGTGCGCCAGCCAGGCGAGGGTGAGCGCGTCGTCACCGGAGTAGATCGAGTAGCCCATGTCGAGCAGCCGGGTGCCGCGCGGGAAGTCGCCGGCGGCCTCCTTGACCGCGACGACGGTGTCCCAGGTGATCGCCTCGCGGTAGGTGTCGAGGGTGATCGGCGAGCCGGTGCGGCCGGGGACGTCGTAGAGGATGACGGGGGTGTCGGTGGCGGCGGCGACGGTGCGGAAGTGCTCGCGGATGCCGCGCTCACCCGGCTTGTTGTAGTAGGGCGTCACCAGCAGCAGGCCGTCGGCGCCGATCGACGCAGCCTGCTTGGCGAGCTCGAGGGTGGTGCGGGTGTCGTTGGTGCCGATGCCCGCCACGACCTTGGCGCGGTCGCCGACGGCATCCTTGACGGCCGCCAGGATCTCGCCGTCCTCGGCCGGGGTGGTGGTCGGCGACTCGCCGGTCGTACCAGAGACGACGATGCCGTCGTGGCCGTGCTCGACCAGGTGCCTGGCCACTTTCTGGGTCTGCTCCAGGTCGACCGAGCCGTCGTCGTTGAAGATCGTGACGAGTGCTGAGAGCACGGTGCCGAAAGGAGCATCAGTCATGGCGTACAGACTATCGTCAGACGCGCTGCATGACCTCCTCGGCCACCATGGCGAGATGGTCCAGGTCGCTCAGATCGAGCACCTGGAGGTAGAGCCGGCTGGCCCCGGCGTCCTCGAAGCGCTTGATCTTGGCGACCACCTCGTCGGGGGTCCCGGCCAGGCCGTTCTCGCGCAGCTCGGCAGGCTCACGGCCGATCGCGGCCGCACGGCGCGCGATCTCGTCCTCGTCGCGGCCGACGCAGAGAACCTGGGCGGCCGAATAGATGATCGAGTCGTCGCGGCCGGCCGCCTCGACGAAGCGCCCGACGTTCTCGAAGAGCGCCTGGGACTCCTCGACCGAGACGAACGCGGCGTTGAACTCGTCGGCGAAGGTCGCGGCCAGCGTCGGCGTGCGCCTCTTGCCGCCGCCGCCCACGATCACCGGGATCGAGCCGGCGTGACCGCGGGTCTGCACCGGCTTGGGCAGCCCCGGGCTCTCCGTGATCGTGTAGTGCTTCCCCTCGAAGCTGAAGGTCTCTCCCGGCTCGGTCGCCCACAGGCCGGTGATGATCTCGAGCTGCTCCTCGAGCCGGTCGAACCGCTCCCCCAGCGCCGGGAACGGGATCCCGTACGCCGCGTGCTCCTCCTCGAACCAGCCCGCGCCCAGCCCGAGCTCGACCCGGCCGTCGGACATGTCGTCGACGTTGGCGGCCTGGATGGCCAGGACGCCCGGGAGCCGGAAGGTGGCGGAGGTGACCAGCGTGCCGAGCCGGATCGTGCTCGTGTCGCGCGCCAGGCCGGCGAGCGTCGTCCACGCGTCGCTCGGCCCGGGCAGCCCGTCGACCGATCCCATCTTCAGGTAGTGGTCGGAGCGGAAGAACGCTCCGAACCCGAGCTCCTCGGCCTTCTGGGCGACGGCGAGGATGTCGGCGTAGGACGCCCCCTGCTGGGGCTCGGTGAAGATGCGCAGCTCCATGCCGTTCACCTTAGAGGGACGACGAGGCTACTCGCGCGTCAGGGAGCACGGGTGAGGAACACCCGGTCGTACGCCTCGTGTTGCTCGCGCCTGGTCTCGACCCACTCCGCCTCGTCGAAGGACGGGTAGAGGACGTCGCCCTCCGGGGTCAGGTGGACCCGGGTGATGACCTGCTCGGTGGCGTACGGCAGGGCAGCCGCATAGACCTGCGCTCCCCCGGCGATGACCGTGTCACCCTGCTGCGCTGCGGCCATGACGAGCGCGGACTCGATGTCGTGGGCGACCAGGACACCGTCGTACGCCCAGCTCTGATCACGGGTCAGGACGACCGTCGTACGGCCCGGGAGAGGGCGGCCGATGGACTCGAAGGTGGTGCGGCCCATGACGAGCGTGTGGCCCATCGTGATCGCCTTGAACTCGGCCTGCTCGCCGGGGATCTTCCAGGGGATGTCGGGGCCGTTGCCGATCACGCCGTTCTCGGCGACGGCGGCGACCATGACGACGCGCACCGAGCCGGCCTTACGACTGGCCTCAGACGGCAACGGGAGCCTTGATGGCGGGGTGAGGGTCGTAACCCTCCACCGTGATGTCGTCGAGCTCGAAGGCGTCGATGTCCTTGACGTCGGGGTTGAGGCGCAGCCTCGGCAGCGGGCGCGGCTCGCGGGTCAGCTGGAGGCGGGCCTGCTCGATGTGGTTGCTGTAGAGGTGGGCGTCGCCGAGCGTGTGCACGAACTCACCCGCCTCGAGGCCGGTCACGTGGGCGACCATGTGGGTGAGCAGGGCGTAGGAGGCGATGTTGAACGGCACGCCGAGGAACACGTCGGCGGAGCGCTGGTAGAGCTGCAGGCTCAGCTTGCCGTCGGCGACGTAGAACTGGCACAACGTGTGGCACGGCGGCAGGGCCATGTCGTCGATGTCGGCCGGGTTCCAGGCGGTGACGACGTGACGGCGGCTGTCGGGGTCCTGCTTGATCTGGTCGATGATCCGGGCGATCTGGTCGACGTGACGGCCGTCGGGCGTGGGCCAGGAGCGCCACTGGTAGCCGTAGACCGGGCCCAGGTCGCCGTTCTCGTCGGCCCACTCGTCCCAGATCGTGATGCCACGCTCCTGGAGCCAGCGCACGTTGGTGTCGCCGCGCAGGAACCACAGCAGCTCGCCGAAGACGGACCGGGTGTGGACCTTCTTCGTGGTCAGCAGCGGGAAGCCCTCGGCCAGGTCGTAGCGGGTCTGGTGACCGAAGACGCTGATCGTGCCCGTCCCGGTGCGGTCGGACTTCTCCACGCCCTCGTCGAGGATGCGGGTCAGGAGATCAAGGTAGGACTGCACGGCCCCAGCCTAGGTCAGAGCTCGACGGTCCCGCGGATGGTGGTCAGTGTGTCTCCGCCCACCCACACCTGGTCCGGCGTCCGCTCGACGTAGACCCGTCCCCTCCGCTTCATGACGGTCCCCTGGGACGAGACGTACGCATCGGGGAGCTGCGACCCGGCAAGCCACTGCCCCAGCGCGGCGTTGAGCGACCCCGTCACCGGGTCCTCGAAGGCGACGCCGTCGGCCGGGTAGAACGCCCTGACCTCGACCGCGCACTCGCTGCCCTCGGGGTAGCGCCCGACCAGACCGACCTTGTGGTCACCGAGGACGGCGTGGTCGGGGGTGACGGCCAGGACGGCCTCGGCGTCGGCCAGCATCACGCCGACCCAGCCCGGCCCGTTGTCGCACCAGCGTGCGTCCTGGATGTCGGCCCGCTCGATCTGCAGACCCTTCGCGATGGCGCCCAGGGTCTCCTCGTCGACCTCGCCGCCCCGGCGCAGCTCGGGCGCAGCGAAGGCGATCCGCTCGTCACGACGCAGCTCGACGAGCCCGACGCCGCACTCCTGCACCAGGCTCGCGCCCTGGGGCGTCCCGCCCGCCTCCAGCCAGGCGTGCGCCGACCCGAGCGTCGGGTGGCCCGCGAACGGCAGCTCACCGCTGACCGTGAAGATCCGCAGCCGGTAGTCGGCCACCGGGTCCGTGGGGGCCATCAGGAACGTGGTCTCGGACAGGTTGGTCCACCGCGCGAACGCGGCCATCTGCTCGTCGCTGAGGTCATCGGCGCCGTGCACGACGGCGACCGGGTTGCCCAGCAGCGGCTCGTTGGTGAAGACGTCGACCTGGCGGAACTCGTAGGCACTCACGCGCCCGACCCTATCGGTGGAGCTCCGTGTCAGGCGGTCAGCTTCATCGGGCCGTAGACCTGGCGGTCGTGCTCGAACAGCACCACCGCGGCCACTCCCGCGTCGAGGAGGTCCTGCCAGACCTCGCCCACCCACGACTCGGCGTCGCTCTGGTTGGCGAAGCGCTGCCCGGCGAGCTCCCCGTCGACCGCCACCTCGGCACCCGAGGCGTCGACGAGCTGCCACCACCACGGCCGCTCCGCGGCCGTCGGCTGCTTGAACACCGAAGGAACGTCCGGGATGCTCATCAACCCTCCCTCACGTGCGAGGCGACGAACGGCGGCTTGGTGAGCTGGAAGATCTCGCGGCGGCCGCGTACGTCGATGCCGATCTCGGCCTCGGGGTTGACCGTGGTCGAGACGAGCACCAGACCGATGCCCTTCTTCAGCGTGGGCGAGAAGGTGCCGGAGGTGACCTCGCCGACCGGAACGTCGGCGGTCAGCGAGGCCGACATGTGCGGCCGCGGGATGCCGCGGCCGACGGCGACGATGCCGCGCAGGGCGCGCTTCGGGCCGGCTTCCTTCTCGGCGAGGAGCTTGTCACGGCCCCAGAAGGCGTCCTTCTTCCAGCCGACGGCCCAGCCGAGCCCGGCCTCGTTGGGAGTGACGTCGAGGGTGATGTCCTGGCCGTGGAGCGGGTATCCCATCTCCGTGCGGAGGGTGTCGCGGGCGCCGAGGCCGCACGGCAGGACGCCGAGCGCCTCGCCGCGAGACAGCAGCGCGTCCCAGAGCGCGCCGGCGGCCTCGTTGGCGACGATCAGCTCGTAGCCGCGCTCGCCGGAGTAGCCCGACCGGCACACGACCACGCCGATCTCGTCACCGAGTACGTCGGGGGCGGCCGCCTCCACGAACGACATGTATTCGTGGCCGGCCGGCAGCCCGACCGCCTCGAGCAGCCCGTCGGACTTCGGGCCCTGGACGGCGAGCACCGCGTAGTCGCGGTGGTGGTCGGTGAGGGAGACGCCCTCGGGCGCGGCGGCCTCGAGCCGGCGCACCACCTCGGGGGTGTTGGCGGCGTTGGGGACGATCAGGACGTGCTCGTCGTCGCGGTAGTAGGCGATCAGGTCGTCGACGATGCCACCGGTCTCCTCGTCGCAGCACAGCGTGTACTGGGCCTTGCCGGGCTTGATCCGGTTGAGGTCGTTGGTGAAGGACGCGTTCACGAAGTCGGCCGCACCCGGCCCGCTGATCATGACCTTGCCCAGGTGGCTGACGTCGAAGACGCCGACGGCCTCACGCACCGCAGTGTGCTCCTTGACGACGCCGGCGTATTCCAGCGGCATCGACCAGCCGCCGAACTCACCGAACTTCGCACCGAGCTCCTGGTGCTTTTCGTGCAGAGGGGACTGGAGCAGCTCCGACCCGCCCCCCGTGGAGGTCTCATCAGCCATGCTGCGAACCTATCGCACCTGATCGACACAGCCCGGTCCGTGGCCCCTCCTCCGGCGTGCCACACCTAGACTGCACGGCGTGACCCTGCCTGACATCACCTACACGCTGCGCACCGCCTCTCCCGCCAAGACCCGCGCCGAGGCTGTCGTCGTCGGCGTCGGGCAGGGCACGAAGGACGTCGAGGTCACCGCGGGTGCCGAGGACGTCAAGGCCGCCTACGGCCGCCGTTGGCGTGGGATGCTCGCGACGGTGGGCGTCACCGGCAAGGCCGGCGAGGTCACCCGCCTGCCCGCGGGCCAGGAGATCGGCGCCCAGCTCCTGGTGCTGGTCGGCCTCGGCAAGGCCGACTCCGACGGCACCTACTCGGCCGATGCCGTACGCCGCGCCGCCGGCGCCGCCGCCCGCTCGGTGCCCAACGCGACCTCGGTCGCGGTGGCCCTCCCCGCCGACACCCCCGAGCTCGTTCGCGCCGTCACCGAGGGCTACCTGCTCGGCGGCTACACCTACACCGCCTACAAGTCGGGCGGTGGCAAGTCGGGCGGTGGCAAGTCGGGCGGTGGCAAGTCCGGTGAGGACAGCAAGGGACCGAGCGACGTGGCGTTCCTGAGCGGGATCGCGCGACGTACGGACGCGGTCACCGCCTTCGAGGAGGCGCAGATCCTCGCCCAGGCGATCGCCGGCGCCCGCGAGTGGGTCAACGTGCCGCCCGCCGATCTGACTCCCCCGGCGTTCGCCGACGCCATCGAGCACGTGGCCGGCCTGGTCGACGGCGTCGAGACGACCGTCTACGACGAGAGGCAGCTCGCCGAGCTCGGCTGCGGCGGGATCCTCGCCGTGGGCATGGGCTCGGAGGCCAAGCCTCGCCTGGTCGAGCTGACCTACTCCCCCGACGGCGCCCGCGGCCACATCGCGCTGGTCGGCAAGGGCATCACCTTCGACTCCGGCGGCCTCACCATCAAGCCCGGCAGCTCGATGTCCACGATGAAGTCCGACATGGCCGGTGCTGCCGCCGTCGCCCAGGCGACCTTCGCGATCGCGCGGCTCGGGCTTCCGGTGAAGGTCTCCGCGTTCGTACCGATGGCCGAGAACATGGTCTCCGGCTCCTCCTACCGCCCCGGCGACGTCGTCACCCACTACGGCGGCACGACCGTCGAGGTCTCCAACATGGACGCCGAGGGACGGCTGATCCTCGCCGACGCGCTGGTGCGGGCGACGGAGGTCTCCCCCGACGTGATCATCGACGTGGCCACGCTCACCGGCCACATGGTGATGGCCCTGGGCGACCGGGTCAGCGGTGTGCTCGGCTCCGAGGAGGTCGTCGAGCGCATCCTCGCCGCCGCCGAGGTCGCCGGCGAGCAGATGTGGCCCATGCCCATCCCGGAATGGATGGACGAGCGAATCCGTTCCTCCAAGGTGGCCGACCTCAACCAGCACGACTGGATCCGCTGGGGCGGTGGCCTGTACGCGGCGGCGTTCCTGCGCGAGTTCACCGGCGGCCTCCCGTGGGCCCATCTCGACATCGCCGGGCCCTCCTTCAACAGCGGGGGCGCCTCGGGCCATCTGACTCCCGGAGGCACGGGTGTGGCGGTGGCAACACTGGTGGACTACGTACGCGAGATGGCTACCGATCAGTAGTGGTCCGGTTGACACAGCGCTGCGGGGGTAGTGACAAGATGGGCCCGTGATCGACGCCCTTGGCCGCACTTCTGGCGGCATCATGCGTGCGTCGGGCAGGTGTCGGCCCAGACCGATGCGCCTCTCTTCTCACAGAGTCTCCTCGCCGAGCCTTCGGCCCGGTGGTGACGGCGCGCGTTTCCGGACATACAAGTAGAGCAACGAACAGACGTAGAACGAAGGAACCCATGGCCACCGAAGTAACTCTCCCGGCACTCGGCGAGTCCGTCACCGAGGGCACCGTCACCCGCTGGCTCAAGCAGGTCGGCGACACCGTTGCGGTCGACGAGGCCCTGCTGGAGGTCTCCACCGACAAGGTCGACACCGAGATTCCCTCCCCGGTCGCGGGCACCGTGCTCGAGATCAAGGCCGCCGAGGACGACACCGTCGAGGTCGGTGGTCTGCTGGCCGTCATCGGCGCCGCCGACGAGGCCGGCTCCGCTCCGGCTGAGCCTGCAGCCCCCGCCGCCGAGCCTGCCGAGGCCGAGGCTCCTGCCCCGGCCGCCGAGCCCGAGGCTCCCGCCGCACCTGCCGCTCCGGCCGAGCCCGAGGCGCCGGCCGCGCCCGCGGCTCCTGCTGCCGCCGCGCCCGCCGCCGGCGGCAACGCCACCGAGGTCGAGCTCCCTGCCCTGGGCGAGTCGGTCACCGAGGGCACCGTCACCCGCTGGCTCAAGCAGGTCGGCGACACCGTTGCGGTCGACGAGGCCCTGCTGGAGGTCTCCACCGACAAGGTCGA
>NZ_JBHVKN010000202.1:0-9390 GCF_042798075.1 Nocardioides sp. NPDC057772 | reverse complement strand
TGGTCGACGGTCAGGTCGTCGACCAGCAGCCGCAGTGCGCTCAGCGACGCGTGGAGTCCGTGCCCTCCCCCCAGGGCGACGACGGCCTGGGCATCTGCCCCGGGTCGGTCGGCCCCGGCCACGCTCACTCCCGCCCGAGGTCTCGGTGGATCGCCTTCGCGTCGAGGCCGGCATCTCGCAGCCGCCTGGAGATCTCCTCCGCCATCGCCACGCTGCGGTGCTTGCCGCCCGTGCACCCGATTGCCACGCGCATGAACCTCTTTCCTTCGTGGAGGTAGCCCTTGGTCACTCCGATGAGCACCGGAACATACCCGCTCAGGAACTCCTCCGCACCAGGACGCGAGTAGACGTAGGCGGCGACGTCGGGATTGTCGCGTCCGTTGCCGTCCTTGAGCTCGGGAACCCAGTGAGGGTTCGGCAGGAACCGCATGTCGGCCATGAAGTCGGCATCGACCGGGATCCCGTACTTGAACCCGAAGCTCACCACCGACACCTTCAGCGTCGTCCGCTCCGGGGTGCCGAAGGCCTCGGCGATCCTCGCAGTGAGCTGGTGGACGTTGAGCTGGGTCGTGTCGATGACCAGGTCGGCGGCGCCGCGCAGGTTGGCCAACACCACCCGCTCACGCTCGAGCGCGTCCAGCAGCCGCTCGTTGCCGCGCTGCATGGGGTGGGGACGCCGAGCGGCCTCTTGACGACGCACCAGCGTGTCGTCGGCGGCGTCGAGGAACACCAGCGTCGTACGCCGCCCGGTGGCCTTCTTGGCCACGATCTCCTCGAGCTCGGCGAAGAACGACCCCGAACGTACGTCGGTCACGACCGCCACCGGCTGCTCCGGTCCCCGGGCCGCGTCGACCCGCTCGACCACCTGCGGGAGCAGGCTCGGTGGCAGGTTGTCGACGACGTAGTAGCCGAGATCCTCCAGCTCCTTGGCGGCGGTGCTCCGCCCGGCACCGGTCATGCCGGTGATGACGACGACCTCCCCCTTGTGCATGAACTACTCCTCGATGATCTCGCCGGTGGTGACGTTGATGCCGCTAACCTTGCCATTCTTCGACGACTGCTCCACAGCGGTCTTGATCGCTGTCGCGGTGGCGGGTCCGATGCCGGGCACCTGGGCGATCTCCTCGGCGGTCGCGGCGCGGAGCTTCTTCAGCGAGCCGAAGTGCTTCATCAGCGTCTTGCGGCGCACCTCGCCGAGGCCGGGTACGTCGTCGAGCAGGCTCTCCACCATCGACTTCGACCGGCGGCCGCGGTGGTGGGTGATCGCGAACCGGTGGGCCTCGTCGCGCACGCGCTGCAGCAGGTAGAGCCCCTCCGACGACCTCGGCAGGATCACCGGGTCCTCCTCGTCGGGGACCCAGACCTCCTCCAGGCGCTTGGCCAGGCCGACGACCGGGATGTCGTCGATCCCGAGCTCGGCCAGGGCACGCTGGGCCGCGGCCACCTGCGGCGCACCACCATCGACAACCACCAGCCCCGGGGCGTAGGCGAACTTGCGAGGCCGGCCGGTCTCCGGGTCGACCAGCATCGGCCCGTTGGCGCCTTCGACCTCCGTCGACACGATCGACGTCGACTGCTCGTCCAGCAGCCGCCTGAACCGTCGGGTGATCACCTCGTGCATCGCCCGGACGTCGTCGGAGCCGTCCTGACCCTTGATGATGAAGCGACGGTATTCCGACTTGCGGGCCAGGCCGTCCTCGAAGACCACCATGCTGGCCACGATCTCGGTGCCCTGCAGGTGTGAGATGTCGTAGCACTCGATCCGCAGCGGCACCTCGTCGAGCTCGAGCGCCTCCTGGATCTCCTCCAGCGCCCGGTTGCGGGTGGTCAGGTCGCTGGCGCGCTTGGTCTTGTGGAGGGCCAGGGCCTGCTTGGCGTTGTTCGCGACGGTCTCCTGCAGCGTCTTCTTGTCGCCGCGCTGCGGGACCCGGATCCGCACCTTCGCCTTGCGGACGTCGGTGAGGAGCTCCTCGAGCGTCTCGTGGTCGGGCGGCAGCGCCGGGACCAGGATCTCGCGCGGGATCGCCTCCGCGTCCTCGCCGGCGTAGAGCTGGAGCAGGAAGTGCTCGACCAGGCCGGCGGTGTCGGCGTCGTCCATCCGGTCGGCGACCCAGCCGCGCTGACCCTTGATGCGGCCGCCGCGTACGTAGAAGATCTGGACGCCGACCTCGAGCGGGTCCTCGGCCAGCGCGATCACGTCGGCGTCGGCGCCGTCGCCGAGCACCACGGCCTGTTTCTCCAAGGCACGCTGCATCGCGGCCAAGTCGTCACGCAGCCGCGCCGCCTTCTCGAAGTCGAGAGCCTCGGAGGCGGCGTACATCTCCTTCTCGATCCGCTTCGTGAAGGTCGTGGTGTGGCAGGCCATGAAGTCGCAGAAGTCGTCGACGATCTCGCGGTGCTCCTCGGGCGAGATGTTGCCGACGCAGGGCGCGGTGCACTTGTCGATGTAGCCGAGCAGGCAGGGTCGGCCGATCTGCTGGCTGCGCTTGAAGACGCCGTTGCTGCACGAGCGCATCGGGAAGACGCGCAGCAGGATGTCGACGGTCTCGCGGATCGCCCAGGCGTGGCCGTAGGGGCCGAAGTAGCGGGTGCCCTTGCGCTTGGCGCCGCGGCCGACCATGACCCGCGGGAACTCCTCGGAGACGGTGACCGCGAGCCACGGGTAGGACTTGTCGTCGCGGTACTTGACGTTGAACCGGGGGTCGAACTCCTTGATCCAGGTGTATTCGAGCTGGAGCGCCTCGATGTCGTTGTTGACCGTCGTCCACTCCACGCTGCCGGCGGTGGTGACCATCGTCGCCGTACGCGGGTGAAGGCTGGGGATCGGCTGGAAGTAGTTCGCGAGTCGCTGACGCAGGTTGATCGCCTTACCGACGTAGATCACCCGCCCCTTGGGATCGCGGAACCGGTAGACCCCTGGCTGGGTGGGGATGTCTCCAGCTTTGGGGCGATAGCTCTGCGGATCGGGCACGTCCCAACCCTAGTAGCGGGCACCGACAGTCTCCTCGCAGGCAGCACGGGCGATGCCCGGCCGGCTTGATCCGACCGGGCATCGCCGTGCCGTCGAGCAGGCGTCAGCCCAGCAGCTCCACCTCCGAGAGCGTGATCGGCTCCGCGGCGGGCCCGGTGAACTCGATCCGGATCCGGTTGAACCTCGACTCTGACTCGAGCTTGAACGGGCGGGCGGCCTGCTGCCAGTCGAACTTCTCACCCGAGCGCCGGTCGAGGACCTTCCAGTCGGTGCCGTCGTTGGATCCCTTGACGACCCAGCCGCTCGGGGAGCGCCCGTCGGCGCCGTTGGTGAGCGTGTAGAACGACACCGGCACCTTGGTCCCGGAGAACCGGTACTCCACCCAGCCGTCGCCGGCCACGGTGGTCTGCGTGCCGGAGTCGTTGTCGACCAGCCTCTGGCCGTCGTTGCCGCTGGTCGAGACCGTGCCCTTGCCGGCGCCCGACTTGTCCGCGATCGGCCTGGCCGGTGCCGCGCCGGTGGTCAGCGACGGCGGCACCGAGCTCGCCGAGGTGCCCCAGCGCGACGGCTTCGAGCCCATGTCGAACTCGATGGTGCCGCCGTCGGCGAGCTCCTTGTGGGAGACGTACGTCTTGTCCCAGGCCTTGCCGTCGATGGTGACGCCCTGCACGTAGACGTTCTTGGTGGAGTTGTCCGGCGCCTTGATCACCAGGTCCTTGCCGCCCTCGAGGTGGAGGGTGGCCTCGGTGAACAGCGGCGAGCCGAGCACGAGGTTCTCGCTGCCCATCTGGAGCGGGTAGAGGCCGAGCGCGGCGAAGAGGTACCACGCCGAGGTCTCGCCGTTGTCCTCGTCGCCGGCGTAGCCCTGCCCGATCTCGGAGCCGGTGTACATCCGGCGCAGGGTCTCGCGGACGATCTCCTGCGTCTTCCAGGGCTGACCGGTGTAGCTGTACATCCACGGGATGTGGTGGCTGACCTGGTTGGAGAAGCCCCACTGCCCCATGCGTACGTCACGAGCCTCACGCATCTCATGGATGATGCCGCCGTAGGAACCGGGGTACTCCCCCGTCTCCGGGGTGGCGAAGAAGGTGTCGAGCTTCTGCGCCAGCCCACCGCGACCGCCGTAGAGGTTGGCCAGGCCCTGGCCGTCCTGCGGCGTGTGGAACGCGAAGTTCCACCCGTTGGTCTCGGTGTAGTCGTGGTCGCTGCCCCACACCAGCGGGTTGTAGTCCGCCGGTGACTTCTTGAAGGTGCCGTCGGCGTTGCGGCCCTGGAAGAAGCCCACCTTGGTGTCGAAGGTGTTGACGTAGTTGCGGGCTCGGTTGAGGAAGTACTCCGACTCCTCCCGCAGCCGCTTCCGCTCGGCCGAGGAGATCCCGTCACGCTCGGCGAGCTTGGCAGCCATGTTCCCGATGCCGTAGTCGTTGATGTAGCCCTCGAGCCCCCAGGAGACGCCCTCGCTCACGGCCGCGGGGGTGTAGCCCAGGAAGACCGAGGTCTGCATGCCCTTCCGGCCGACGTTGGAGTTGGTCGCCGAGCCCGGCGGACGGACCGTGGCGTTCTTCACGGCGGCGGCGTAGGCGTCCTCGGCGTCGATGCCCTCCACGCCCTTGACGTACGCGTCGGCGAAGGAGACGTCCGAGCTGGTCCCGGTCATCAGGTTGGCGTAGCCCGGCGAGGACCAGCGCGAGATCCAGCCGTTGTCCCGGTACTGCTGCACGAAGCCGTTGACCATCTCGGCCGCCTGGCTCGGCTCCAGGAGCGAGTAGGCCGCCCAGGTGGTGCGGTAGGTGTCCCAGAAGCCGTTGTTCACATAGACCTTGCCGTCCTTGATCTCCGCCCCGGTGTGGGTGGGCGTGGTGCCCGGCGGGTTGGTGTCGCTGGAGGTGGACTGCACGGCGTGCTTCCAGACCGGCGCGTCCTCGGTGCCGGTGTTCTCGTGGCCCGAGTTGGGGTAGAGGAACAGGCGGGCGAGGTTGGAGTAGACGGTGGTCTTCTGGTCCTTGGTCGCCCCTTCGATGTCGAGGACGTCGAGCTTGTCCTGCCACAGCGCCTTCGCCTTCTCCTTGATCGTGTCGAAGGAGTCGTCGGCGACCTCGAGGTCGAGGTTGCGCTTGGCCTGGTCGATGCTGATCAGGCTGGTGGCGATGCGCATCGTCACGGTCCGGTCCGCACCGGCGTCGAACGCGAGGTGGCCCTGGACGTCGGGGCGCTCACCGGTGGCGTACTTGCCGCCGCCGGTGACCGGCTGGTCGAAGGTCGCGTAGACGTACATCCGGGTGGCGCCGTTGGACAGGCCGCTGCGGGTGTCGGTGAAGCCCGACAGCGTCCCGGTGGCCGGGTCGAGGGTCAGGCCGCCGTTGTTGTTGACGTTGTCGAACACCAGCCGCGCGGAGTCACCGGGGTAGGTGAACCGGAACACGGCGGCGTGGTCGGTCGGCGCGATCTCAGCGGTCTGGCCGTTGTCGAAGCCGACCTTGTAGTAGTAGGGCCGAGCGGTCTCGTTGTCGTGCTCGAAGGTGAGCGCACGTGCCCTGCGGCCCGGGTCGGGAACGCCCTCGGCGGACGACGGCATCACCTGGAAGGTCTGCCGGTCCCCCATCCACGGGCTGGTCTCGTGACTCAACGTCAGTGCCTGCAGGCTGGTCCGGTTCTGAGCGTCGTTGTCCTGGTGGTAGCGGTAGAACCAGGACAACGAGCCGGCGTTGGTCATCGGGGCCCAGAAGTTGAAGCCGTGCGGGACCGCGGTCGCCGGGATGTTGTTGCCGCGCGAGAAGCCACCGCTGGAGTGGGTGCCACGGGTCGTGACGGCGTAGTCGACGGTGCTGGTGACCTGCGGTTCCTCCGGGGAGGCCGTGATCGCGATGTCGTCGTACCAGCCGCGGAACTTCGTCGGGCCGGTCGGCGCGTCGACCGCGACCAGGATGCGGTCGATCGTCTTGCCGGCCGCGACCTCGCCGATGACGGACGTCTTCTTGTTCCACTGGTTGGTGTAGAGCGACTTCGACTCGCCCTGACCCTCCGGAGACAGTACGTAGCCCTCCGCATCGAGCGCGCCCAGCTCGGAGAGCAGGGTGCCGTCGGTGAAGGCCAGGTCGACCGCCGTGTAGGTGCTCGGGTAGCTCAGGTCGCCCTCGATGAACTCCGGGAAGACCAGGTAGGACAGCTCGGTCTCCTTGCCGACCGGGATGTCGACGTCGAAGACCCGGTTGTAGGAGTGGCCCTTGTCGCCGGTGATCTTGCCCGCGTACTCGAAGGCGTGCACTCCGGTGAAGCCGACCTTCGACTTCGCGGCGTACGCCGAGGCGGGGCCGTCGTCGGGGTGGCTGGTCATGTTCTTCAGCGGCGGCGGGGGCTCGGAGCCGTCGGAGAGCTGCCACTCGGCGAGCTGGATGATGCCGCCGCTCTGGTTGGCGGAGATGTCGATGCGGTAGTGGGAGTAGGCCTGCGGCGAGGCGATCTCGAACTCGCGCGTCTGGAACCGCTCGTCCCAGGACTGGCCGGTGCGGCGGTCCACCGTCGTCCAGTTCTGACCGTCGGTGGAGCCCTGGATCACCCAGTCCTTGGGGTCGCGCTCGGCCGCATCGTTGGCAGAGGTCAGGGCGTACCTGACGACGCTGATGGGCTGATCGAGCTTGATCTGCACCCAGCCGGTGGTCGCGAAGGTGAGCCACTTGGTGTTGATGTCGCCGTCGACGAGCTCGGCGGCTCCCTCTCCGGAGCCGGTGTTCTCCCCGCTGGCGGTGACGCCCGTGATGTGCTCACCGATGTCGCCCGGGATGCCGAAGGGGTCGGGGCCGGCGACGCCGGCGGTGCGCGGGTTGCCGTCCTCGTCGGTGTCGACGAGGTCCGCCCAGCTGGGCTGGGGGTCGTCCTCCTCGAAGGAGGTCGCCCAGTCACCGCCTTCGGCGGCCTGCTGGGGATCGGCGGTGTCGCTCTTCGGCGCGGACGGCTCGGGAGCTTCCGGGGTCGCGAGAGCGGGCGCGGTGCCGCTCATTCCGACCGTCAGTGCCGCCGTCGCGGTGATCATCGCGGCCAGGCGGCGGACAGCCCGGCCTCGGGTTCTGGGTGATGGTGCGTCCCAACGGTGCATCGGTGTGATCTCCTTCACATGGGGGCCATCCCAGATGGAACCGCTAGATGACAACGTTGTCAACGAGTTTGTGAAGGATTTACGTGGAGCGTCTCTTGCTTCTTCCCTAAGCACGAGAAGATTCGAGACATCGTTGTCACGCTCGGAGATGCGTCTACGCTGAGCACGTGGCCACGTCCGACCAGACCCGTCAGCAGCGCCGCCCGACCATGAAGGACGTCGCGGCGGCCGCCGGAGTGAGCCTGAAAACCGTGTCCCGGGTGGTCAACGGCGAGTCGAACGTCAACGACGACCTCCGGGCAGCGGTGCTCGAGTCGATCGCCCAGCTCGGGTTCCGCCGTAATGCCAGCGCCCGCGAGCTCCGGCAGGGACGGTCAGGCACCGTCGGGCTGCTGCTCGAGGACGTCGCCGACCCGTTCTACTCGATCCTGTCCCGCGCGGTCGAGGACGTCGCCCGGGAGCACGGGACGATGGTCTTCGCCGGATCCTCCGCCGAGGACGCCGACAGGGAGCGCGACCTCGCCCTCGCGTTCTGCGAGCGGCGCGTGGACGGCCTGATCATCGTGCCGGCCGGCTCCAGCCACTCCTACCTCCTCCCGGAGATGCGGGCCGGCATCCCGGTCGTGTTCGTCGACCGCCCGCCCGGCGACATCGAGGCCGACGTGATCCTCACCGACAACCGCGGCGGCAGCCGGCGCGGGGTCGAGCACCTGCTCGAGCACGGACACCGCCGTATCGGCTTCATCGGCGACGCGCCGGAGATCTACACCGCCGGCGAACGCCTGCGTGGCTACCGCGACGCACTCGAGTCCGCCGACATCCCCTTCTCCGACGACCTCGTCACCCAGGCTCCCCCGTCCTCGGCGTCGACCGCCGAGGCGCTCGACCGGCTGCTCGCCGGACCGTCGCCGGCGACCGCGCTGCTGTGCGGCAACAGCCGCACGACGGTCAGCGTGCTGCGGGAGCTCGCCCGGCGCTCGACACGACTGGCCCTCGTCGGCTTCGACGACGTCGAGCTCGGCGACCTCCTCCAGCCCGGGCTCACCGTCGTCGCCCAGGACCCCGGCGCCATGGGCGCGGCCGCAGCCAGGCTGCTCTTCCAGCGCATCGCCGGCCCGACTTCCGGACCGCCTCAGACGGTCACCATCGGCACCCGGCTGATCCCCCGGGGCTCCGGAGAGCTGGCGGCTCCCTGAGTCTGGGGAAATCCCGCCGCGTCACCCTGGGTTTTAAAGTCTAGTGGTCTAGTATGGTTATGTGCCTTGTCGTGACCGCTACGGATACGCGCTGACCACCAGTGACGAAGCCGCCCTGGCCTACTCCCAGGGGCTGCTCGACGTGCTTCGCCTGCGTGACGGCGCCCTGTCCTCGTTCGGGGCCGCGATCGTCCTCGACCCGACCTTCGCCCTCGGTCACGCCGCGCTCGCCCTGCTCGGACACGAGATGTGCGCGCCCGTCGACGTCGCCGCGCGACTGCAGCAGGCCCGGCTCCACGCGCGTCGGGCGACCGAACGGGAGCGCAGTCACGTCCACGCCGTCGAGGCCCACATCGGCGGCAACCCGCGGCCGCTGATCGACCATCTCGCAGCGTTCCCGCGCGATGCGCTGCTCCTGTCGACGGCCGTGCCGACCATCGCCTTCGCCGGGGCCACCGAGGTGCCCGAGGAGGCGTGGGCGATCGTGGAGCGCGCTGCCCCCGCCTACGGTGACGACTGGTGGTTCGCCGGCCTGCTCGCGTTCGTACGCCAGGAGCAGCGCCGCTTCGACGACGCGATGTCACTCTCCTGCGCGTCGTTGGCAGTGGAGCCCGGAGCCGGTCACTCCGCCCACGCCCGCGCGCACGCCCACTACGAGACCGGCGACCACGAAGCGGGCCTCGCCTGGATGTCGTCGTGGGTGCTCGGCGACGGCGCCGAGATCGACTCGCTCTCCCACTTCTCCTGGCACGCCGCGCTCCATGAGCTCTCGCTCGGCGACCTGGAGGCCGTACGCCGCCGCTACGAGACCCAGCTCCAGCCCGGCCGCGCGCTGGGCTGCCGGGCGCTGGTCGACTCCGGCTCGCTCCTCTTCCGCTGGGCGCTCACGCCGGGCGCGCACGACGTCCCCGACATCGCCGAGGTCGTGCGCGTCACCGGCCGCGAGACGATGATCCGCCCGGCCACGCCGTTCCTGGCCATGCACACCGCCGTCACCCATCTCGCCACCGGCAACGCCGGCGCGCTCGACGAGCTGCGCTCGTGGGCCGCGGGTCACGTACACCCGACGATGGCCACCGTCGTCTCCCCCCTCGCCGAGGCGCTGGGCATGATGGCCCGCGACGAGAACT
>NZ_JBHVKN010000201.1:0-9430 GCF_042798075.1 Nocardioides sp. NPDC057772 | reverse complement strand
CAACTACAGACTCGGCCCGCCAGAAGTGCGGACTCGGCCGGATGGGGGGTCGTCAGCCGACGACGACCTCGATCCGCTGGAACTCCTTGAGGTCGGTGTAGCCGGTGGTGGCCATGGCCCGCTTGAGGGCGCCGACGAGGTTCATGGTGCCGTCGGCGACGTGGGAGGGGCCGTAGAGGACCTCCTCGAAGGTGCCGACGGGCTGGAAGGCGACGCGCTCGCCGCGGGGCAGGTCGGCGTGGTGGGCCTCGTTGCCCCAGTGGAATCCCTTGCCGGGAGCATCGGTGGCGCGGGCGAAAGGCGACCCGACCATGACCGCGTCGGCACCGCAAGCGATCGCCTTGGCGATGTCGCCGGAGCGGCCGACGGCGCCGTCGGCGATGACGTGTACGTAGCGGCCGCCGGACTCGTCGAGGTAGTCACGACGGGCAGCAGCCACGTCGGCGACGGCCGAGGCCATCGGCACCGCGACACCCAGCACCGTCCGGGTGGTATGGGCCGCACCGCCGCCGAAGCCGACGAGGACACCGGCCGCGCCGGTGCGCATCAGGTGGAGCGCGGCCTGGTAGGTCGCGCAGCCGCCCACGATGACCGGCACGTCGAGCTCGTAGATGAACTCCTTGAGGTTGAGCGGCTCGGCCTGCGAGGAGACGTGCTCGGCCGAGACGGTGGTGCCGCGGATGACGAAGAGGTCGACGCCGGCGTCGACGACGGCCTTGGCGTACTCCTTGGTCCGCTGCGGGGACAACGCCCCGGCGACGGTGACGCCCGCGGCGCGCACCTCGCGCAGCCGCTCGGTGATCAGCTCGGCCTGGATCGGCGCCTCGTAGATCTCCTGCAGGCGCCGGGTCGCGTCGACGCCGCTCAGCTCGGCCAGCTCGTCGAGCAGCGGCTGCGGGTCGTCGTAGCGGGTCCACACGCCCTCGAGGTTGAGGACACCGAGACCGCCGAGCTTGCCCATCGCGATCGCGGTCGACGGGGACATCACCGAGTCCATCGGCGCGGCGAGCACCGGGATGTCGAAGCGGTAGGCGTCGATCTGCCAGTCGGTGCTGACCTCGGTGGTGTCGCGGGTGCGCCGCGACGGCACGATCGCCACGTCGTCGAAGGCGTACGCCCGTCGTGCTCGCTTGGCCCGGCCGATCTCGATCTCAGTCACACGACGGATTGTTCCACGGGACCGGATCGAGATCGGAAAGCACGCACCGACCTGGACCGATGACGGGCTAGCTGCGTACCGCGGTCAGCAGCAGGTACTCCCAGTCCATCCTCCCGTCGGCGAGGTAGCGGTCCCCCAGTTCGGCGAGCGCGGCGTCGAGCTCGCCGGTCCGTGACTCGTCGTCGGCGATCCCTCGATAGGCGACGATCGTCGGCCCGTAGCAGGCCTTGAAGAAGTCGCGGAACTCCGCGCCGGTCTCGAAGGAGTCGATGGCGACCGTCCGCTTCTCGGCCCGGACGTCGCTCACCGAGTCTCCGAGCAGGCCGCGTACGTGGCTCTCGTCGCCCCAGCGCGGAGGCGGCTGCGCGCCCTCGGGCGGAGGTGCCATGAACGGCTTCATCGTCGCGAACATCTGGCCGATGAAGCCCTCGGGCGTCCAGCTGATCAGGCCGATCCGGCCGCCCGGCCGCACGACCCGGACCAGCTCGGCGGCCGACTTCTCGTGGAACGGCGCGAACATGATGCCGACGCACGACATGACCACGTCGTACGCGGCGTCGTCGAACGGCAGCGCCTCGGCGTCGGCGACGCGCCAGGTGATCGATCCGGCGCCGGCGTCCACGCGGGACTGCCCGATCTCGAGCAGCTCCGGCGTCAGGTCGCTTGCGGTGACGTCCGCGCCGGCGAGGGCGGCGGGGATGGCGGCGTTTCCGGTGCCCGCGGCGATGTCGAGCACGCGGTCGCCCGGTCCGATCTCGCAGGCCTCGACGAGCACCCGGCCGAGCTCGGGGATGAGCTCGTCGGCGACGCGGGCGTAGTTCCCGAGGCCCCACATCGTGCGGTGGCGAGCCTTCAGGTCGGGTGAGGCTGGTGTTGCGGTCATGTCTTCCTCCAAGACGTTGACCCGAGATGTGATCTGGAGGGTTCAGCCTCACCCCAGGCCCCCGACGGGCGACACCGCACGATCCGAACTCATCGAAGTTCAGGATCTTTTGCGGCGCCACCCCACCGTTCATCAGCTCCAGTCGTAGGAGAGCACGAAGCCGTACGTCTCCCCGCCGCCCTCCTCGGAGAGGACCATGTCGGCCTCGCCCACGAGGCCTTCGAGGCCACCGGTGCCGAGGCCGGGGATCACCGTGAGGTGGGAGCGGACGGTCTTGTCGGCGTACGTCCCGCTGATCCGCCACACGCAGGAGCCCTCCTGGCCGGCGATGGAGCCGGTGAACTGCTCGTACGCCTCGAAGACCGCACCACCGGCGGGGTTGCCGTAGGCGCCGATCATCCTCGCCGTGCCCGTGCCCTCGATCTCGCCGGTGTAGGTGTAGTCGGTCTCGGAGGTGGTCAGGCCGCGCGTGGGGATGTAGACGTCGTCGCCCATCGTGGTGCCCTCGCCGTCGATGTCGACGTAGGCCGCCTCGTGCCAGCGGGCGACGGTCATGGTGGTGCTTGCCTTGTTGCCGTAGGTGTTCATGGCTCCAGCCTGCTCGGGAAACCGGGGCGCGGGATTGAAGGAACGCGCCATATCGTTGGCCGCATGGCTGGCCAGGCGGAGGGCAGGGGCTACCCGGACGCGATCGTGCGGCCGGTGACGGCGGCGCAGACGATCACGACGGAGCGGTTCGCGGTCTCGCCGGCGCTGGCGGGGCACGTGGACTACCACTGGTACGTCGGCTGGGACCTCGACCACGCACACGACCAGCAGGTCATCCCACAGCCACGGATCCACATCGCCGCCGAGGACGGCCGGCTGCTGGTCCACGGCATCGGTCGTCGCCCGTTCGTCCGGCATCTCACCGGTCGCGGCCACACCCTCGGCGTCTCGTTCCTGCCCGGCCTGTTCCGCCCCGTGCTCGGCAGCCGGGTCAGCGCGATCGCCGACCAGGTCGTCCCGGCACAGGACCTGCTCGGCGCCGACGACCGGCCGGCCGCGGAGCGCATCCTGGCCGTCTCCGATCCCGCCGAGATGGCTGCCGCGATGGAGTCCTACCTCCTGGAGGTCGGCCTCCCCGCCGACCCCGTGGCCGAGGACGTACGCCGCTGGGTGGCCCTCGCCGAGGACGACCGCTCGATCACCCGGGCCGAGCAGCTCGCCGACCACGCCGGCCTCAGCCTGCGGTCGCTGCAGCGCCTGTTCAGCGAGTACGTCGGGATCGGCCCGAAGTGGGTCGTGCAGCGGTTTCGCGTGCTCGAGGTCGCCGCCCGCGCCCACTCCGGCGACGTCGACTGGGCCACGGTCGCCGCGGAGCTCGACTTCAGCGACCAGGCCCACCTGGTGCGTACGTTCCGGGAGGTCGTCGGCGCTCCCCCGGCGACGTACGCGAAGGACCTATGAGCCCGTCACTCTGGACTCAGTCGCCTCCCAAGGCGCCGTGCTTGGCACAGATCTTCAGGATGCGGTCGGGGTAGACCGCGGCGTCCTCTGGTTCGAGATAGGTCGTCCTGTACTCGTTTGCGATGGCCCGGATTTCGGTGTTCTCTGCCCAGTCACTCATCAGGAGGAAGTGGGTGTTCCATGTCCCGTCTTCGTCGTCCTCCTGTGGGGGCAGGTTCTCGGTGTGGCTGCAGAGCACCTGGTCTCGCTCGGAGAGCGGATCGGCCTTGACAGGCGGGCTCTCGGTTCCAGCCCTGGTCTTCTCCGGTCCCGCGCCGCACGCGCTCACGGCACAGGCAGCGAGCAGGATGACGATCAAAGTCACGATTCGCATTGTCACTCCCCTGCTCACGAGACCTTGATGGTCGCCATGACCTGGTTGATGTACTCCTCGACCTCTTCGGCCGAGATCATGTAGTGGAAGCTCCAGCTGACGTTGATGAAGTGCTTCTTGTGGTAACCACCGAACTTGTGCCAGCGAGCGTCCCCGTCGGCACTGGAGTAGTCGACGTAGTGGTAGAGCTCCAGGCCCCCGACCTTCAAATTCGGCAGTCGGAACGCCAGAGTCGGATCGTTCAGCCTCGAGGCGACCTGCTCGTCCAGCCAAGCCGGCATGTCCGAGACGTCCTCGGTTGGCCCTCCGAAGAGCGGCTCGTCCTTCTTGGCGAAGAGCTCGACGAAGCCGGTCCAGTCGGCCACTCCCTCGCCCCAGGGCGGCAACGTGATGAAGCGCTGATCGGCGCCGGTGATGCCATCCTCGTTGTCGCCGTCGATCGTGGCCAGTCGCTCGTCTTCCTTCCACTTGCCAGGGACCTTGATGCTGAGACCGGGGCCTCTGCTCCGAAAGGTTTGCCATCCTGCGTATGAGCCTGACGGCTTCAACACGTCGGGCTTACCTGCCACGTACGCCGACGGCAGGGGAAGGTTCGCCGAGGCACCCTCCGACGATGATGTCGACGGACTGGGCTCTGCGGCCGTGGCTTCCGTGGACAGAGCGAGCGCAACGACAGGGATGACGGCGAGCACAACCAGGCCGCGCCGTAGCCGATTACCAAGAACACTCACAGCTGAACTCCGTTCGACCGACGCCCGAGAACAGCGTCTTTAACAAATCAACTGGACGTTATCACCAGCAAACTCGGCTATGCAGTGTCAAAGTACGCTCACATCGCGATAACTGCGAAGTCACTCTGCCGGCTTCAGGCGGGTCGGCACCACGTCGTAGTTGCCCTCCTTCATCGAGAGCTGCAGGATCTTCCTCGGCGCCGAGAGAGTCCCATCGGGCTGTGCCGCGTACAGCATCACAGACGCCTGATCCCGACCGGTGATCGAGAACAGGTCGGTGAGTCCGTCACCGTTGACGTCGCTGGCGCCTGCAAGGACTCCGGGACGACCCTTGCCGCCCCTGGGCGGCCGCGTACTGGCCTTCGTCCTGGTCCACTTGCCGCCCTTCGCCGACCACACGGCAGCCTTGCCGGCGTCGTCAAGGCCGACAAGCTCGTCGACCCCGTCCCCGTTGGTGTCTGCGGGGATGGCTTCGCAGGCGATCTCAGCGTCGTCGGCTGAGCTGCTCACGCGGTCCTTGTAGACGAACTTCTGGACAGGTCCGCGCTGGAGAGACTTCCCGTCGGAGTATGCCGCTACGTGTCCGCACATGGCGCCCAGCCCACCGGACATGAACTCGCGCGTCGTGTAGTTCACGAAGAGGGTCACGTCGTCCTTGGTGTCACCGTTCAGATCAGCGAC
This sequence comes from Nocardioides sp. NPDC057772, assembly GCF_042798075.1. NCBI lineage: Bacteria > Bacillati > Actinomycetota > Actinomycetes > Propionibacteriales > Nocardioidaceae > Nocardioides > Nocardioides sp. NPDC057772. The sequence goes on along the minus strand of NZ_JBHVKN010000201.1, from coordinate 4,154 downwards.
CACGAGGCGCTTGTCGAAGACCGTGTTGCCGGGTTCGCCCTTAGGGGTCTGCGTGTCGAGCCATACCTCTGGCTTGCCGAGCTTCCCGGGTGCCACCTGGCGATGGACCGTGAACCGCACCCGCATCGACTCCACCTCATGGAGCTCGGCACGATCCATCTCAGCGTGGTTGTAGATGTCCTCCTCGAGCCCGAGGTCGGCAAGGCCATCGCCGTCGAAGTCGCCACAGTGGACGCCGTTGACGACCAGACCCTGCACTTCGCGCTGGCGCTTGACCGACGCGATCGGGTTCCCCTCTGCGTCGAGGGCACTGTACGTGTCGACCGTCTTTCCCTTGAGGGCACGAGTCTCCTCGATGGCGTTGGGGAAGTTGTCGCCATCGAAGTCGCACAGCACCTCGGGATACGACGTCGGCACCGAGCTGGTCGCCATCTTGAAGACCGAACCATCTGAGGTGAAGTCCATCAGGCTCGCTGCTTCGACCACCGCGTCGCCGTACCCATCCGAGTTGATGTCCCCGACCACGGGAGCCTTGGTCTCTGAGCTCGGAGACGCCGACGCTGAGGTCGAACTCGATCCGCCGGCTTCTTTCGCCGCTGGCTCCCTTTCGGCACCGCAGCCTGAGACCAGCGCCAGCGACAGCACGCTCACCCCGGCCAGAGCACCCACGCCTGTCCACCGACCACGAGTAGAACGCATCGAACCCCCGAGATACTCACCGATACCGCCCGGGTGACATCAAGATCACCGCGACGCTCGGAGCCTACCCTGCGGATTTTACGAACGACGGGAGATGCGGGGTCCACATCACCTTGTGCGTACGTTCCGGGAGGTCGTGGGCGCTCCCCCGGCGACGTACAGGACCTCTAGTCTCGAGCGAGCTGCTCGAGCGCGGCCGCGGAGGGCGAGCCGGGCTCGGCCCGGTAGAGCACGATGCGCTGGCTGGTCTCGGGCAGCACCATCGCCTCGTACGCGAGGTCCATCCGCCCCGCCACCGGATGCCGCAGCCGCTTGATCCCGTAGCCGCAGTCCATCACCGGATGCTCGGCCCACAGCTCGGCGAACAGGTCGCTGCGCTGGACGAGCTCTCCGACCAGGCAGCTGAGGATGTGGTCGTCGGGATGCAGGCCCGAGGAGTAGCGCAGGAAGCCGACCATCTGCAGCCCGGTGCCTTCGGGGTCGACGAAGAGCTCCGGACCGTCCGGTTCGAGAAAGAACCGACGGATGAGGTTCGGGCGGTGGGGACGGCTGGCGTACGGCGCGTCGAAGTCCAGCCCATGCCCGAAGAGGCCGTGACCCAGATCGTTCCAGGCGAGCACGTAGTTGGCGTGGTCGACGATGAGCGCCGGACCGGGATAGTCCATCAGCATCGCCACCGCGGCCGGGCGTGGTCCCACGTCGCGGCGGCTGCCCGCGACCGTTCCGACGGGACGCGCCAGGCGCCTCAGGTGATCATGCTCCTCGGCGCTCAGCCGCAGCGCCCGGGCCAGCGAGTCGATCACCGCGTCGGAGGCGTTGTGGTGGTCGGCCTGCTCGAGCCGGGTGTAGTAGGTCGGCGAGACGCCGGCCAGCATCGCCAGCTCCTCGCGCCGCAGGCCCGGGACCCGTCGGGCGCCGTAGGACACCAGTCCGGCTTCCTCGGGGCTGATCGCCGCCCGGCGACTGCGTAGGAACTCTCCGAGCTCGGTCGTCATGGTTCCTATAGTGCGGCCGCTCGGCGATTTCTTCCTGACCCTGTCAGTGCCAGGCAGGCGGGTGGGTGGCAGGACAGGTGTCTGGCTGGCGTACGTCATCCGGCGGAGCGTTGGGGCCATGACCACGACTACTCACGCCGAGCCCGTACGCGAGGCCGGCATGACCCGCGGACAGCTGCTGGTGCTCCTGCTGCTGCTCGCCTCCCAGTTCACCCTCACCGTCGACTTCTCGATCCTCAACGTGGCCCTGCCGACCGTCGGTGACAGCCTCGGCTTCGCCGAGGCGCACGTGCAGTGGATCGCGACCGCGTTCGCACTGTGCGCGGCCGGGTTCACGCTGCTCTTCGGCCGGATCGGCGACTACGTCGGCCGCCGGCGCGTCTTCCTGATCGGCATGATCGCGCTGGGCGCCGCCTCGCTGCTCGGCGGCGTCGCCACCTCGCCCGAGGTGCTGCTGACCGCCCGGGTCGCCCAGGGTCTGGCCACCGCCGCGGTCACCCCGGCGGCGCTCTCGCTGCTCACCGTCTCCTTCCCCGAGGGGCCGCTGCGGCAGCGTGCCCTCGGGCTCAACAGCGTGGTGATGTCGACCGGCTTCACCGCCGGGGCGGTGCTCGGCGGCGTGCTCACCGATCTGCTGTCGTGGCGCTGGGCGTTCCTGGTCAACGTGCCGATCGCGCTGCTGGTGGTCGCGGTCGCGCCGTTCGTGCTGCGTGACTCTGCCGACCGGGAGCGGTCGCGGCTCGACGTCCCGGGCGCCGTGCTGGTGACCGCCGGCCTGCTGGCGCTGGTCTACGGCGCGACCCGGCTCGGCGAGGCCGGCATCGGCGATGTCGCCGGACTGGGCGCCATCGGCGTCGCGGTGGTCCTGCTGGTCGCCTTCTGGAAGGCCGAGTCCACCCACCCGCACCCGCTGGTGCCGCTGCAGATCCTCACCCGGCGCACGATCGGCTTCGGCAACATCGCCGGGTTCGCGACCTTCGCCTTCGAGTCGTCGCTGGTCTTCGTGCTGACGATGTACCTTCAGCACGTCCTCGGCCTCGACGCCCTGCAGACCGGCCTGATGCTCGTCGCGATGGGTCTGGGCGCGATCATCGGCGGCTCGGTCGCTCCTCGGTTCATCGAGACCTTCGGCGTACGCAACACCGTGGCGGGCGGCCTCGCTCTCCAAGCGGTCACCACCGGCGTGCTCGTCCTGCTCGGGCCCTCGGTCGGCTGGCTCTGGTTCCTCGGGCTCATGAACTTCGTCGGCGCGATCGGGCACGTCGCCGCGATCGTGGGGTTCATGGTCGCCGCCACCTCTGGGCTGCCCGACCACGAGCAGGGGCTGGCCACCGGGCTGGCGATGATGACCCAGCAGGTCGCGATCGCGCTCGGCATCCCGATCATGTCCACGGTCGCCACCGCTGCCGGCGGCGTCGCCTCGCTCGGAGCTCTGCACGTGGCGATCGCGGTCAACGCGGTCCTGGTCCTCCTCGCCGCGGTGCTGGTGGCCGTCGGCCTGCCCCGCAGACGCCCGGCGCCCGAGCCTGTCTGAGCCCCACGCTCAGAGAGGAATCTTCTCCCCCGCTTCGATCGCGACCGGCAACCGGTTGCCGGCCGGTGGAAGCGGGCAGGTGGCGTGGTCGATGTAGGCGCACGGCAGGTTGGTGGCGCGGTTGAAGTCGACCAGCACGTTGCCGTCGTCGTCAGGAGCCTCCACCGAGAGGCTCCGGTTGGCTGCGTACGTCGTCCTGCCGGAGGTCTCGTCGACGAAGAGCACGTGCAGGGATCCAGGTGCGGATCCAGGGAAGGCGATGAGGCTGTGCGTGGCGTCGCCCACCGTGAACTCGATCTCGCCCACCGCCTCGTAGACGTGCTCGAGGCCGTCGACGACCGAGCCGACCGTCGTCGGCACCGGCGTATCATAGGCGACGAAACGCCCCGTCACGGCCCAGCTCGGGTCGGGCGCGTAGGCCTCGGTGCCGCGGTAGCCCGTCAAGACCGGGTTGTCGGGATGACGCGGGCGGAGGATGTCGGTGCCGCCACGCCTGGCGATCTCGACGACGGCGTCACCGAACGCAGCAGTGACGCCGCTACTCTCGTCGATGACACCGAAGGAGTGCCGCCCGGTGATCTCGGCGCCGTTCAGGACCAGCGACTCGCCCGGTGCGAGCGAGACCACGATGCCATCTGGACCGCTCGACCAGGTGCCCGGCACGTCGTCGTACGTTTGGGGCTCCTCACCGAGCCAATGGATCGACGTGATCGCCAGGAAGCCGTGCGCGGATGCGCGCTTCTTCTCGTGTTCCTCGTGCCACGCCGCCCATTCCTGGGCGAAGGTCTCAGTGTCGACGACGGTCATGGGTCCTCCCGAAAGGTCCAGATTGCAAGCCCAGGTCCAACTCTGGGATTGAACTCGGTCTTGCTCGATCTTGTGCTCGAAATGCCCACATCGTGATGTTCTCGTCGTACGAAATCGGG
>NZ_JBHVKN010000200.1:0-9494 GCF_042798075.1 Nocardioides sp. NPDC057772 | reverse complement strand
ACCTAACGAAGCCCGAGCAGGTGGTCCATGGCCAGCTGGTCGAGCTGCTCGAACGCGTAGCCGTGGTCCAGCGCCTCGATGTCGTAGGTCGCCTTGCGGATGTCCTCGAGCGTCTCGCCCTCGGCGAGGGTCGGCACCGACAGCTCCTCGACCTGCGATGCCTCGAGGGCGGCCTTGACCTCGGGATCCGCCCGGAACGCCTTGGCACGCTCGCGCAGCACGAGGTAGTTGCGCATGCAGCCCGCGGCCGAGGCCCACACGCCGTCCTCGTCCTCGGTGCGCGGCGGCTTGAAGTCGAAGTGGCGCGGGCCGTCGTAGCCCTTGGTCTCCAGCAGGTCGACGAGGTTGAACGCACCCCGCAGGTTGCCGGCACCGAAGCGGAGGTCCTGGTCGAACCGGGGCCCGTGCTGGCCGTTGAGGTCGATGTGGAAGAGCTTGCCGTGCCACAGCGCCTGGGCGACACCGGATGCGAAGTTGAGCCCGGCCATCTCCTCGTGTCCGACCTCCGGGTTGAGGCCGACCATCTCGGGGCGGTCGAGGCTGTTGATGAAGGCAAGGGCGTGGCCGATGGTCGGCAGCAGGATGTCGCCGCGCGGCTCGTTGGGCTTCGGCTCGATGGCGAACCGGATGTCGTAGCCCTGCTCGGTCACGTAGTCGCCGAGGAGGTTGACCGCCTCGCGGTATCGGTCCAGCGCCGCCGCGATGTCCTTCGCGGCGTGGGACTCCGCGCCCTCACGGCCACCCCACATGACGTACGTCGTGGCCCCGAGCTCGGCGGCGAGGTCGATGTTGCGGGCGACCTTGGCGATCGCGTAGCGGCGCACCTCGCGGTCGTTGGAGGTGAACCCGCCGTCACGGAAGACCGGGTGGCCGAAGAGGTTCGTCGTGGCCATCGGCACCTTGAGGCCGGTCTCGTCCAGCGCCGCCTTCAGCTTGTCGATCTCGGCCTGGCGCTCGGCGTCGCTCGCGTCGATCGCGAACACGTCGTTGTCGTGGAAGGTGATGCCGTAGGCGCCCAGCTCCGCCAGCTTGTGGACCGAGTGCGCGACGTCGAGGTGCGGCCGGCTCGCCGATCCGAACACGTCCTGACCGTTCCAGCCGACGGTCCACAGACCGAAGGTGAACTTGTCGTCCGGGGTGGGGGTGTACTCCGTCATGGCCTTGCTTCCTCACTTTAGTTCACAACTCGGACTATCTATCCAGATGAAACCGCGACGAACGTCACACTGTCAACCAGTTCCCACATAAATTCTGGGTGGTTGACCTCAAGTGCAGATCTTGGTCTAATCCCGTTCATGACGGTCCGAAGCGAGCCTGCCCAGCATGCCGGGATGCGGGCGAGCAACCTCGCCCTCGTGCTCGGCGAGGTCGCTCGCACCGGTCCGGTCTCCCGCGCCCGGGTCGCTGCGCACACCGGTCTGACGAAGTCGTCGGTGTCCGGCCTGGTGACGGATCTGATCGCCGCCGGCCTGGTCGCGGAGAGCGGCCCGGCCGCCACCGAGCGAGGCCGGCCGGCCACGGCGCTCACCCTCGCTCCGGGAGGCGCTGCCGGGCTCGGCCTGGAGATCAACATCGACTACCTGGCCGCCATGGTGACCGACCTGTCCGGCGCGCCGCGCTACCACCATGTCGTACGCCGCGACAACCGCGACCGCGAGGTCGACGAGGTCGTCGCCGACCTCGTCGACGTGGCCCGCACGGCCGCCCGCAGCGCCGCCTCCCAGGGTCTCCCCCTGGCCGCGGCGTGCGTGGCGGTGCCCGGCCTCGCCGTCGGCGGCACCCTCGTACGCACCCCCAACCTCGGCTGGCCCCGGGTCGACCTCGCCGCCGCGATCCAGGACGGCACCGGGCTCGAGGTCGAGCTCGAGAACGAGGCCAACCTCGCCGCGCTCGGCGAGATGTGGTTCGGCGGCCACGGACAGAACGGGAGCGCGCTGCGGGACTTCGTGCACGTCTCCGGCGAGATCGGGATCGGCGGCGGCATCGTGATCGGCGGCGAGGTCTTCCGCGGGGCTCACGCAGGCGCCGGCGAGCTCGGCCACGTCGTGGTCGCCCCCGACGGTCCGCGGTGCGCCTGCGGCGGCCATGGCTGCCTGGAGCGGATGGCCGGTCAGCAGGAGATCCTCGCCCGAGCCCAGGTCGCGACGATGGCCGACCTCGCCCACGCCTGCGAGGCCGGCGACCAGACCGCCCTGGATGCCGTCACCGACGCCGGGCGTCATCTCGGGGTCGCCCTCGCCTCGGTCCTCACCCTTCTCGACCCCGCCGCGATCGTGCTCGGCGGCGCGTTCGCCACGCTCGCGCCGTGGCTCTCCGCGCCGACCTCGGCCTCGATCGGTCACCACACCGGCGCCACCGAGCCGCCGCCGCTGCTGGTCTCCGGCCTCGGCAGCGACGCGGCCGTGCGCGGCGCGGCCGGGACGGTCGTAGGCCGCGTGATCGCCGATCCCGCGGCGTACCTCGCCCAGCGCCCAGCGAGTCGAGTCGGCCCGCCCTGACCGACGATCCCGTCGAGTCGGCCCATCTTGACACCAAGCCCGGTCGAGGTGGCCCGTCAAGACGGGCCGACTCGACCGGGTTGCGGCCTATCTCAGGACCGTTGCGGTCGTGATCCGGCGGTCGGCGGGGCTGACGCGGTGGATGTCTCCGGTGATGGTGACCAGCGCCTTGTCGCTGCCCGATCCACCGGCGGCCGAGGCGGCATCGATCTCGGAGAGCTCGGCGATGCCCTCGGCGACCGCGGTGGCCACCTTCTCCCCGGCCGAGGCGGCCACCCAGACCTCGACGTCGCCGGGTTCGACGACGCGGGTGAGGCTGCGGTCGGCGAAGGCCAGGCGTGTCGTGGGCACCTCGAAGCGCACCACGGCCGACTCGCCCGGCTCCAGCGCGACCCGTTGGTAGCCGAGCAGCTGCGAGACGGGCCGGACCACCGACGCCTGCAGGTCGCGCCCGTAGAGCTGGACCACGTCCACACCCGCGACGTCACCGAGGTTGGTGACGGTCACCTCGACACCGAAGCTGCCACCGGCGGTGACCGAACGGTCGGCCGAGAGCCCACTGTGTCCGAAGGTCGTGTAGGAGAGCCCGAAACCGAACGGCCTCGCGGGCGTCGGGTCGGTGGCGGTGACCTCCGAGGGACCGCCCAGCAGCGGCTGCAGGTAGCTGTAGGGCTGGGTGCCGGAGACCCGCGGCAACGAGACCGGCAGCCGGCCCGACGGGTTGACCGCACCGGAGATGATCCGGGCCACCGCCGGTCCGCCCTCCTCGCCGGGGAAGAACGCCTGCAGCACCGCCGCGGGACGTGCCTCGTCCTCGAGGGCCCAGCCGATGGCGTACGGCCTGCCGGTGACGACCACGAGCACGACCGGCGTCCCGGTCGCGACGATCTCGGTGACCAGCTCGCGCTGCACGCCGGGAAGCTCGAGCGACTCGGAGTCGTTGCCCTCCCCCACCGTGCCGCGGCCGAAGAGCCCGGCCTGGTCACCCACGACGAGGATCGCCACGTCGGCAGCGGCAGCGGCGGAGACCGCGGCCGGGAAGCCGGAGCGGTCGGAGCCCTCGACGTCGCACCCGGCCACGACCTCGATCGAGGCGCCGGTGAGCTCGTCGCGGAGCGCATCCGCGATCGTCGGCAGCTCGATGCCCAACGGCTTGTCGGGGTAGCTCGCCATCACATGGTTGACGAAGGAGTAGCAGCCCATCAGCGCCTCGGAACGATCGGCATTGGGGCCGATGATCGCCACCTTGCCGGCGCCGGCGCCGAGCGGGAGGATCCCGTCGTTGCTGAGCAGCACCACCGACTCCTCGGCCAGCCGCCGGGCCAGCGAGCGGTGGGCCGGCGAGTCCAGGTCGATCGACTCCGGCGCGCCCTCCTCCAGACCGGCCAGGAACGACTCGTCCAGCAGGCCGAGCGACTCCTTCTGCGCCAGCGCCCGCAGCACCGCCCGGTCGACGAGCGACTCGGAGACCTCACCGGAGCGGATCAGCGCAGCCAGCGGCTCGAGATAGGCGTCCCCGCTGGGGAGCTCCACGTCGACGCCGGCCTCCAGGGCCAGTGCCGCGGCCCGCCCGCGGTCGGCGGCGATGGCGTGCATCACCGCGAGGAACGCCACCCCGAAGTAGTCGGCGACCACGACCCCGTCGAAGCCCCAGGTCTCGCGCAACAGCGTGGTGAGGTGCTCGACCGAGGAGTGCTGCGGCACCCCGTCGATGTCGTTGTAGGACGCCATCACCGACCTCGCGCCACCGTCCAGCACCGCCATCTCGAACGGTGGCAGAAAGATGTCGGCGATCTCGCGCGGCCCTGCGGAGACGGGCGCGTGGTTGCGGCCGGCGCGCGAGCCCGAGTAGGCGACGAAGTGCTTCAGGGTGGCATGCACACCCGCTGACTGCAGGCCGCGGACGTACGCCGTCGCGACCGTCCCGACGAGATAGGGATCCTCGCCGATGGCCTCCTCGCAGCGGCCCCAGCGCGCGTCGCGGATCACGTCGAGCACCGGAGCGAGGCCCTGGTGCACGCCGAGGGCGCGCATGTCGGCGCCGATCATCCGGGCCATCTCCTCCACGGCCTCGGGATCGAAGGACGCACCCCACGCCAGCGGCGTCGGGAAGGTCGCGGCCTCCCAGGCCGCCAGGCCGGTGAGACACTCCTCGTGGACCAGAGCCGGGATCCCGAGCCGGGTCTGCGAGACCAGGCGGCTCTGCTCGGCCCACAGCCACGCGGCCCGTTCGGCGGGGTCGACCGGCCGGGTGCCGTACACGCGGGTGTAGTGGCCCAGGCCGTGGGCGGTGATCTCCGAGAGCCGCCGGTCCTCGCCGCTCTCCGAGTCGCGAGACATCTCGTTGGCCATGGGGGCGACGACGTCACCGCCGCGGTCGAGCCAGAAGCCCACGATCTGGGCGAGCTTCTCCTCCAGGGTCATCCGCGCGTGCAGGTCACGTACGCGCTCGGAGGCCCGCGGCCACGCGGGAAGGGACGCTGACTCATTCACGGGGTCAATCACAGGTTCAGTCACAGGGAGTTCCGTTCTAGCCCTTGACCGCACCCTGCAGACCGCTGACGAGGCGGCGCTGGAAGGCGAGGAAGAGCACGAGGGCAGGGATCATCGCGAGCGTGGTGAACGCGAGGACGCCGGCGGTGTCGGCGGAGTGTTCGGTGGAGAAGTCGGCGACGCCGAGCGGGAGGGTGCGCATTCGGTCCTGGAGCAGCAGCAGCGGCAGCAGGTAGGCGTTCCAGGAGGTCACGAAGGCCAGCACCCCGACGGTGATCATCCCGGGTGCCGACAGCGGCATCAGGACCCGCCAGAAGACGCCGATCCGGCTGGCGCCGTCCATCAGCGCCGCCTCTTCCAGCTCCTTGGGCAGCGCCATCAGGAACGGCCGCAAGATGACCACCGTCATCGGCAGCGCGAACGCCGCCTGTGGCAGCGCCACGCCCCACCAGGTGTTCGCCATGTGCAGGTTGCGGGTGATGATGATGAACAACGGGATGATCGCCACGGCCGCAGGGAAGAGCAGGCCGAGGACGAAGACCATGAACAGCGCCTCGCGCCCGCGGAACTGGTAGCGAGCCAAGGGGTAGGCCGCCATCAGCCCGAACACGACGGTCACCACCGTGGTGATGATCGCGATCATCGTCGAGTTGAGGGCGTACTGCCAGAACGACGGGTTCGACAGCACACCGGCGTAGTTGGTCCACACCCACGGGTCGGGCAGCCCGGCCGGCTTGTCGGCGAGCTGGGCGTTGGTGCGGAAGCCTCCCATCGCACCGTAGAGGACCGGGCCGATCGTGATCGCGACGACGATCAGCGCGATCAGGTAGACCCACAGGTTGCCGCGCGCTCTGGACATCACGCCGCCTTTCGCTTCCGGAAGAGGGCACCGAACAGAGCGCTCTCCGCCCGGGTGTAGCGCTGGGTGTCGTCCTGGGTGTCACGACGCAGGACGAGGACCTGGTAGGCGAGGGCCATCGCGAACGCGATGACGAACAGGATCACCGAGGCGGCGCCGGCGATGCCGTAGTTGTGCCGCTTGGTGCCCTCGTCGATGAGGTAGGTCGCCATGGTGGCCGTCGCGTCCGCGGGACCACCTTGGGTGAGCACCCAGATCATGTCGAAGCACTGGATCGATCCGATCATCGACAAGAAGGCCCAGGTACGCATGGTGGGCCCGAGCAGCGGGATCGTGATCCGCCACTGCGTCTGCCACCAGGAGGCGCCGTCGAGCTCGGCGGCCTCGTAGAGCTCCTCGGAGATACCCTGCATGCCGGCCAGGAAGAGCAGCACGGCCAGGCCGAGGTACTTCCAGGTCAGCACGAGAAGCACGATCCACAGGGCATACTCCGGAGTGCCGAGCCAGCCCTGTTCGGGCGGGGTGAGGCCGATCTGCGCGGTGAAGGCGTCGATGAAGCCGTACTGCGGCTGCAGCAGCTGGAGCCAGACCACCGCGGCGATGACCTCGGCCAGCACGTACGGCACGAAGATGATCGTGCGCAGCAGGCCCTGGCCCTTCATCTTCCGGTTGAGCAGAAGCGCGATGGCCACGCCCAGCGGGAGCTGGAGCAGGATCGAGCCCACCACGATCACCATGTTGTGGCCGACCGCGCTGCGGAAGACCTCGTCGCCGAGGACCTCGGCGTAGTTCTCCAGGCCGACGAAGTCGGTCAGGTCGCCGAAGCCCTTCCAGTCGTAGACGGAGAAGCGCACCGCGGTGACGATGGGCCAGGCCACGAAGAGCGCGATCAGCGCGAGTGCGGGGGTTACGAAGACCAGGATCTCCAGGCGCTTGCGCCAGGCGTCACCACCATGTCCGGTACCCCTCGTACCGCCGGAGGCCCGGCGTACAGGCTCTATACGCCGGGCGCCCGATGTGGCGTGCCCTGGCGCCGCCGGAGCGGGTTCGGTCACGTCATGTGTCACAGGTTCGACTCACTTTTCCTTGTCCGCGGCGGCCTGGGTGGCCGTGACGATGTCAGCGGCGGTGCCCTTGCCGGCGAAGACGTTGACGATGGCGTCGTTCATCGCGCCGCCGACGGACTGGCCGAAAGCGGTGTCGAAGTAGAGCTGGACGTAGGGGGCGCTGTCGCGCACCTTGATCAGGTCCGCCAGGGCCGGGTCGGTCAGCGCGCCGGTCGCCTCGGGGTTGGTCGGCAGACCCATCCCGTTCTCCGCGAAACCCGTCTGGACCTCGGTGGAGAGGAGGTACTTGACGAAGTCGACCGAGGCGTCCGGGGCACCCTCGGAGACCGCCCAGGCGTCACCGCCACCCATCTGCGCGCCCGGGTCACCCTGGCCACCCTCGATCTGCGGGAAGGCGAACCAGCCGGTCTTGTCGCCCAGGCCCAACTTGTCCTCGGTGATGCCCTGCATCACGCCGGGCTCCCAGTGACCGGCGAGCTCCATGGCGACCTTGCCGGTCGCGAGGAGGCCGGAGGCCGAGGTCGGGCCCTCCTGGGCACCGGTGGAGAGGAAGCCGTTGTTGAAGGGCTTGTGGTCGACGATGTCGACGAGGTCGTCGCCGGCCTTCTCGAAGCAGGGGTCGGAGAAGTCGAGGCTCTTGACCGCATCGGTGAGCACGTCCTGCGAACACTCCCGGACCGCGGTCCAGTAGTAGTAGTGCGCGGCCGGCCAGGCGTCCTTGGCGCCGACCGAGACCGGCTGGATGTTCGCCGCCTTGAGCTTGTCGACGGCGGCGTAGAAGTCCTCCATCGTCTCCGGCGCGGCGGTGATGCCGGCCTTCGCGAACAGGTCCTTGTTGTACCAGAACCCGACGACGCCGATGGAGAACGGCAGGGCGTACGTCTTGTCCTCGACCTGCCAGCCGGCGACCGAGCCGCCGATCATCTCGATCTCCTCGGCCGCGTCCTCGGACAGGTCCTTGGTCAGACCGGCTTCGACGTGGTCGGCGAGCTCACCGCCGCCACGCTCCATGTAGACGTCCGGGACCTGCTCGGGGTCACCGCTCTGGAAGGCGGCGTCGAGCTTCGTGAGCATGTCCTCGTGGGCGAAGGCCTGCACCTTGACATCGACGCCGGGGTTGGCCTTCTCGAAGTCCTTCGCCACCTGCTCGTAGTAGCCCTTACCGGGATCGTTGTTGGAGTTGTGCCACCAGATGATGGTGTTGTCGTCGCCACCGGAGTCGCCCGAGCCGCCACAACCGGTGGCGGCAATCATCAGTCCGGCGCAGAGCGCGGCGAGTGCTTGTGTCTTCCTCGACATCGTGGAACCTCTTCGTTGCAAGCTCTGGGTGGGTGGGTATGTGACTGCCGCCACATCGTCGGGGTCGAGCATGGCGGTTGTCGGAGGGTGATGTCAATCGTTGTCGATAACGATTTCGTAGAGAGGCGGAAGATGCCCCGAGTGGGCTACTGTCAGAGCATGAGCACGCTCGACCAGCCCCGCCCGCGCCGGGTGACGATCACCGACGTCGCCCGGGAGGCGGGTGTTTCGGTGGCCACGGTCTCGAAGGTGATCAACGAGCGCTACGGGGTCAGCGAGGCGACGACCGAGAAGGTGCTCGCCGTCATCGACCAGCTCGGCTACCAGTCATCGCTGATCGCCTCCAGCCTGCGCCGCAAGTCGACCGGTGTCATCGGCGTGCTCGTCGCCGAGTTCGAGCCCTACTCCGCGGAGCTCCTCAAGGGCATCTCGGCGGCCCTGGACGGCACCGGCTACGAGCTGCTGGCCCACGCCGGGCGCACCGGAGCCCACAACCACACCGGCTGGGAGCGTCGCTCGCTCTCCCGCCTCGGCCACACCCTGATCGACGGCGCGATCGTGGTCACCCCGTCGATGATCATCACCGACGAGACCACCATCCCGGTCGTGGCGATCGACCCCCACACCGGCCCCGACGGCCCGATGACCGTCGACGCCGACAACATCACCGGCGCCCGGCTCGCCGTCGACCACCTGGTCGGCCTCGGCCACCGGCGCATCGGTTTCCTCGGCGGCCGCCCCGACCTCCGCTCCGCGGCCCTGCGCGAGCAGGGCTTTCGCGAGGCCCTCTACGAGGCCGGGCTGAGCGTCTCCCCCGGGCTGATCCGGGTAGGCGGCTACCACCCCGATCTCGCCGAGGCACCTGCCCGCGAGCTGCTCTCGCTCCCGGCGGGCGAGCGGCCCACGGCGATCTTCGCCGCCAACGACATCTCGGCGATCAAGGTCATCGAGGTCGCCGGCTCGCTCGGCCTGCGAGTGCCCGAGGACCTCTCGGTGATCGGCTTCGACAACGTACCCGAGGCCCGCGACGCCACTCCCCCGCTCACCACCGTCGCCCAACCCCTCCACGAGATGGGCCGCGCGGCCCTCGAGCTCCTGCTCGAGCTCCTCGAGGGCAAGCAGACCGAGCGCCACCTGCGGCTGCCCGCCGAGCTGGTCGTGCGCAGCAGCACCGCGCCGCCGGCGAAACCGTAGTTCCGGCGCGTCGGCGGCGAGCAGACCGGCCGCGCCCGTGATCACCAGCAGCAGCGCGAGGGCGCGGCTGCCGCCCTCGGCGCG
>NZ_JBHVKN010000199.1:0-9506 GCF_042798075.1 Nocardioides sp. NPDC057772 | reverse complement strand
GTGTCTGTTCGGTGCGGCTGCGCGCGGCTCGACGCACGCGTAGGGTCGGTAGACATGAGCACCGCTGGCGTACCTGCCTGGTTCCATCTCTTCCTCGACGTGCCGCGCCCGCGGTGGGAGGAGGCGGTCGGGTTCTGGTCGGCTGCGACCGGCTGGGCGGTCTCGCCACCTCGCGGCGAAAATGGACAGTTCCTCACCCTGGTGCCGCAGGCCGGTGACGCCTGGCTGAAGATGCAGGCCGTCGACGACGGCGAGCCACGGATCCATGTCGATCTCGACGCCGCGGATCGTGAGGCCGCCGTCGAGCGCTCGACGGCTTTGGGGGCGCAGCCGGCCTGGACGTACGACGGGGTGCCGGTGATGCGCTCCCCCGGCGGGCTGCTCTTCTGCCACACCCTCGGCGAGGGTTCCGCGCCGCGTTGTGCGCGCTCGGAGCCCGAGCGAGTGGTCGACCAGATCTGCATCGACATCCCCCGCAACCGCTGGGACGAGGAGGTGGCGTTCTGGGCCGCGGTCACGGGGCGCACCCCGGAGTCGACCATCACCCCCGAGTTCCTACGCCTCGCCGACCCCGACCCGCACGGCGGGCTGCGGTTTCTGCTGCAGCTGCTGGAGGAGGAGGACGGGGAGGTCCGAGCGCACCCCGACTTCGCGGTCGCCCACCGCGCCGCGGAGACCTGCCGCCATGAGGCGATCGGTGCCGAGACGGTCGACGTCCTCGAGTCGTGGACGGTGATGCGCGCTCCGTACGGCCAGATCTACTGCCTCACCGATCGCGACCCGGTGACCTGCTGGGTGCCCTAGCCTGGAGGTATGCGGCTCGCCTCGTTCAACGTCGAGAACCTCTTCGCCCGACCCAAGGCGATGGACACCGAGGCCGCCGACGCCAGGACGCGGCGTACGGTCCTCGCCGCCCACTCTCGCCTGTCCACGCTCCTGGGCCAGACGAGCTATGAGGGCAACGAGCAGGAGATCCTCGACAGCCTCCAGAAGCTCGGCCTCCTCAAGAGCGACGAGGGGGAGTTCGCGCGGCTGCGGAAGATGCGCGGGGCACTGCTGAAGCGGCCACGGTCGGACGATGTACAGCTGGTCGCGAAGGGGCGCAACGACTGGGTCGGCTTCGTCGAGCTCAAGACCACGGCCGTCGACGAGGTCGCCACCGAGAACATCGCGCGGGTCTTCGCCGAGCTGCGCGCCGAGGTGGCCGTGGTCATCGAGGCCGACGACAGGCCGGGACTGCACCTGTTCTCCCAGACCCTGCTGCCGGAGGTGGGTGCCGAGGCGTATGAGCAGGTGATGGTCGTGGAGGGCAACGACGAGCGGGGCATCGACGTCGGCGTGATGGTCGGCGACGGCTATCGCCTCGCCCAGCTCCGTACGCACATCTTCGACCGCGACGAGGAGGGCGTGGTCTTCTCCCGCGACTGCTGCGAATACCACCTCGACTCCCCTGGCGGAGCGCGGATCGTCGTGCTGGCCAACCACTTCAAGTCCAAGGGCTACTCGGAGAAGAGCGATCCGCTGGGTGCCAAGCGCCGCGGCCGGCAAGCCACCCGAGTCGCCGAGATCTACCGCGGGCTGCTCGAGGAGGGCATCGAGCACATCTGCGTCGCCGGCGATCTCAACGACTCCCCCGACAGCGAGTCGCTGAAGCCACTGCTCTCCGTCGACGGGCTCGTCGACGCCAGCGAGCACGAGAACTGGGACTGGAACCACCGCCGCGGAACGTACGGTTCCGGCAACGAGGACCACAAGATCGACTACCTGCTCCTCTCCCCCGCGCTGCGCGCGAAGCAGACCGGCGGCGGCGTCTTCCGCAAGGGCGTCTGGCACGGACCGCGCACCAAGGACCCGTGGGACCTGTTCCCCACGCTGACCGCGGAGCAGCACGCGGCCTCCGACCACGCGTGTCTCTACGCCGACTTCACCGACCTGTGACCGCCGGATTCTGAGAAGTCTGCCTGCGAGCCTGAAGATGCGCTGAAGGCGGGCGTCCGAGCGGTGGTTGTTGGCCTCGACTATGGCACGCTGGCGAGGTGAACGAGGTGTGGTACGTCGTCGGGCTGGTCGCGGTCTCCGTGGCCGTGCTGGCGCTCGGGGTGTGGTTCGTGCGGCGTGAGATCCGAGACGAGATCTCCCCCGCGCCCCTGCTGTGGGCCGGGTATGCGGTCGTGGCGGCCTTCGTCGTCTTCGGCGTGCTGCGCACGTCCTGGGTGGTGCTCTCATGAGGACCCGCGCAGATCTGTTGGGGTGGGTCGGTCTCGCCGGTCGCCTCTACCTCGGCTTCGTGTTCCTCGCCGCCGGGCTGGCCAAGCTGCCCGAACCAGCGATGACCGAACAGGCGGTGCGCGGCTATCAGCTGCTGCCGTGGCAGCTGGCCCCTGCGTACGCCATCGCGATGCCGATCGCCGAGATCGTGCTCGGCGCGCTGCTGATCCTCGGGCTGTTCACCCGCACCGCGGCTGTCGCGACCGCGCTCGGTCTGTGCTCGTTCATCGTCGGGATCACCTCGGCCTGGGCACGCGGGCTCAACATCGACTGCGGCTGCTTCGGCGGTGGTGGGGCCTCGGCCGACCCCACCTACTTCGCCGACACCCTGCGCGACCTGGGCTGGCTCGCGATCGCGGTCTACCTGATCCTGGTACGCCGCACCAAGCTCGCCCTCGACGACCTGCTCTTCCGGCGGGGTGCGCCGGCGGCCGACGACTACAGCGACAGCTCGAAGAAGACCGAGTTGGGGTCCAGCACGTAGCCGCCGAACGGCGGGCGCTCGATGAAGCCGTTGCCCGCGTAGAGCCGTCGCGCGGGCTCGTAGAAGGCCTCCGTCCCGGTCTCCAGGAGTACCCGGCGGCCACCTTGTGACCTGGCCTGCTCGATGAGGTGGCGCAGCATCGCGGTGGCGATGCCACGGCCGCGGGCGGCGGCCGTCGTACGCATCGACTTGAGCTCGTAGTCGCCCTCACCCAGTGACTTCAGCGCGCCGCAGCCGACGAGCTCGCTGTCCTCCCAGGCCGACCAGAACGCGATCTCGGGCACCTTCAGCGCCTCGAGGTCGAGCGCGTGCACCGACTCGGCCGGCGTCACGGCGTACATGTCCTCCAGGTGCTCCTCGAGGATCCGGATCACCTCGGGCCTGGTCAGGTCGTCGAGCTCGAAGCGCAGGGAGAGCAGTGGCACGGCTGGAGGGCATCCGAGCCGAGCCCTCTCTGGTCGTGGCGGGTCAGGTGCGCCGAGGGCGGTGCAGTATCGCGGCTGGCGACCAGGCTGTGCGATAGTGCGTGACACCGATGCTGACGACGGATGCCGGCGGCATCGCCACACGGGGTCGGTCGAGGGAGGATTCGGACGGCTCCCCTAGCATCTGGGCATGCTGACTCGTACGCTTCCGGCCGCTGCCGCCGCTGCCCTGCTCCTGACGCTCTCCGCCTGTGGCTCCTCCGGCGACTCCGGGGACTCCGGGGACTCGGGCAACGCCCAGGAGAGCAAGGGCCCGAAGTCGAGCGAGTCCAGCGACTGGAAGTCGATCGTGAAGGCCGGGTCGACCGAGTGCGACTACGTCGAGGACCCGATGGGCGCCTCGAAGGAGGTGGACGCGCCGGAGAAGACCGCGCAGTACACCGGCAAGGTCGCCGCCACCATCAACACCTCCGTCGGCCCGCTCGCGGTCACCCTCGACGCCGACAAGGCGCCCTGCACCGTCAACTCGTTCCTCTCGCTGGCCTCGCAGGACTACTACGACGGCACCAGCTGCCACCGTCTCGGCAACAACCCCGGATTCGCGCTGCTGCAGTGCGGCGACCCGACCGGCCAGGGCACCGGCGGCCCGGGCTACACCATCCCCGACGAGTTCAAGCCCAGCGACACCTTCCCCGCCGGCACTCTCGCCATGGCCAACACCGGCCAGCCCAACTCCGGCGGCAGCCAGTTCTTCATGGTCTTCGGCGACACCCAGCTTTCGCCCGCCTACACCGTCTTCGGCACCCTCGACGAGGCCGGCATCAAGACCCTCCAGGAGGTCGGCGAGGCGGGCGTGGCCGAGGCCGGCGCCGACGGCACCGGCGCCCCCAAGACCCCCGTCGAGTTCGAGACGATCACCGTCGGCTGACCCCGGCCTGTCGAGGCGTCAGGCTCGGCGGCGGGGTGGCTCGCGGCGCAGGACCTTAGGGAGGTACGCGGCGCCGGCGCTCTGGGCGGCCGCGGCGTCGCCGGGGTTGGAGATGCGGCATCGCTGGAGCGAGAGACAGCCGCAGCCGATGCAGGAGTCGAGATTGTCGCGCAGCCGCTCGAGGGCGTGGATCTGCTCCTCGAGCCGACGTCGCCAGTGCTTCGACATCCGGGCCCAGTCGGCCTTGGTCGGGGTCCGGTCCCCCGGCAGACAGTCGAGCTCGGCCTTGATCTCGTCCAGCGACAGGCCGACGTTGGCGGCCGCCCGGATGAAGGCGAGGCGACGCAGGACGCTGCGCTCGAACGTACGCTGTCCCCCGGCCGATCGCTGAGCCTGGATCAGGCCCTGGCTCTCGTAGTAGCGCACCGCCGAGGCCGCGTAGCCGCTGCGCCGGGTCACCTCGCCCATCGTGAGCAGGTCGTGGGTGTCCATGTCACTCTTTTCTGTCACAGCCCTTGATCTCAAGTTCACTTTAGGTTGAATGCTAGCCAGCATGAACCGATCACACAACGAAGTAGCCGTTGTCACCGGCGGCTCCGCCGGGATGGGGCTCGCCCTGGCCACGACGCTCATCGACAAGGGGTGGAGCGTCGTCACCGACGCGCGCGACGCCGACCGCCTCCACACCGCCCTGCCGGACAGCACTCGGGTGACGACGCTGGCCGGTGACGTACGCGACGGGGACCATCAGGACGCCATCGCGGCAGCCGTCGCGCGACACGGACGTCTCGACCTGCTCGTCCACAACGCCAGCGAGCTCGGCCCGATGCTTCCCCTGGCCGAGGTCCCCGAGAGCCTCTTCTCCGGCGTTCTCGCGACGAACCTGCTCGCTCCCCTCGCGCTCACCCAGCGGCTCCTCCCCTACCTGATCGCCTCGCGCGGCACGCTCGTCGGCATCTCCAGCGACGCGGCCGTCGAGCACTACCCGACCTGGGGAACGTACGCAGCCAGCAAGGCCGCGCTCGACCACCTGGTCCTCACCCTCGGTGAGGAGAACGGCATCCGTGCGTACGCCGTCGACCCCGGCGACATGCGCACGGCCATGCATCAGGCCGCGTTCCCGGGCGAGGACATCTCCGACCGTCCGCTTCCGGAATCAGTCGTTCCGCACCTGCTCGCGCTGCTCGCCGGCGACGAGCCCTCAGGGCGCTACCGCGCCGCCGATCTCGCACCCGCAGGAGCAAGCCGATGACGATGCTCGCCGAACGCCCCACGACCACCTTCCCCGCACCGGACGACACGACCGCTCCCGCACCCGCGGAGTGGCGCGGCCTCGAGCGCGACGGCGTACGCCTGCTCGTGGCGACCCCGGGCGGCGTACGACATGCCCGCTTCCGCAACCTCGCCGACCACCTCTCCCCCGGCGACCTGCTCGTGGTCAACGACTCCGCGACCGAGGCGCGACAGCTGGATGCCGACATGGTCGGGCGCGGCCGGGTCGTCCTCCACCTCGCCCAGCGCCTCGACACCGGCTGGGCCGTGGAGATCCGCTCCGCGCCCGACGCCGCCCGATCCGTGCTCGACGCGACCGAGGGAGACGTGGTCGTGACCTCGGGCCTCCGCGTCACGCTGCTCGAGCCCTACCCCGACGGCCGACCCTCCTCCCCCACCGGCGAGGGCAATCGGCTGTGGCGCGCGGAGGTCACCGGCGACGTGGACGCCGAGCTGGCGAGCTCCGGCCGGCCGATCGCGTACGGCTATCTCGACCGGCGCTACCCGCTCGACGCCTACCAGACGGTCTTCGGGCACCGCCCAGGGAGCGCCGAGATGCCCTCGGCCGCTCGCCCGTTCACCCATCCGCTGGTCACCGAGCTGGTCACGCACGGCATCCAGATCGCACCGGTCACCCTGCACACCGGCGTCTCCTCCCAGGAGGCCGGCGAGGCCCCCGGCGCGGAGTGGTTCGAGGTCTCCGAGACCACGGCCAGGCTGGTGGAGCAGACCAGGTACGCCGGTGGCCGCATCGTCGCGGCCGGCACCACCGTCACCCGCGCGCTGGAGTCGGCGGTCGACCCGGCGACGGGCGCCGTCAGGGCGGCGAGGGGCTGGACCGACCGCGTCGTGACGCCGGCCAACCCGCCGTACGTCGTCAACGGGCTGATCACCGGGTGGCACGACCCGCAGGCGAGCCACCTGCTGCTCGTCGAGGCGGTCGCCGGTCCCGAGCTCACCCAGTCGGCCTACGACGCAGCGGTCGCCGAGGGCTACCTGTGGCACGAGTTCGGCGACTCCGCCCTCCTGCTCCCCTGAGCGCCGAGAGTCAGGACAGGGCGCCCTCGCCGTAGCTCACGGGGGTGCCGACGGAGACGGTGCGGCCGACGGTGCACAGCCGGGTCTCGGACTTCTTGATCGCGTCCGGGAGGACGGTGCGGGCAGCGTCGCCGGCCTCACCCTCCGGGAAGGTGATGTCGAAGGTGACCGAGATGTCGACCAGGCGGTTGCCCTGCTCGTCACGGATCTTGGTGGCTGCGGCGAGGGCCTCGAAGGTCTCCATCGGCGACCGCTTTCCGGTGATGAAGTCGACGTCCAGGGCGCTGCAGCCTGCCAGGGCGGCGAGGAGAAGCTCGACCGGCGTGAAGTCGGGGTCGTCGCCGTGGCCGATCACCACGGTGCCGCCGCGCGCGTTGGTGGCACGGAAGCGGTGCTCGCCGATCTTCTCCAGAGATACCGAGCGCTGGTCTGCCGCATCAGAAGTCATGGGGTAAGAGTGCCATCTGCCCGTTAGCCTGTGCGACGTGAGCACCCAGAGCCTGCCCCTGCGCCGTGACGAGGCCACCGCCCGTGCCGGTCTGCTGACGATCGAGGACTACGACGTACGTCTCGACCTGGCCTCCAGCGAGGAGACCTTCGGTTCGGTGACGACGATCCGGTTCACGTCGAAGGGCGGGCCGACGTTCGTCGATCTCAAGCCGGTCTCGGTCGCACGGATCAGCCTCAACGGCAGCCCGGTCGACCCGGCCACGCTCGCCAAGGGACGCCTCCCGATCACCACGCTGGAGGGCGCCAACGAGCTCGTCGTCGAGGCCACCATGCCGTTCCGCAACGACGGCGAGGGGCTGCACCGCAGCGTCGATCCGGCCGACGGGCGGGCCTACGTCTACGGGATGTGCTTCATGGACGCCGCCCCGACGATCTTCGCCTGCTTCGACCAGCCCGACCTGAAGGCGCCCTACACCTTCCACGTCACCGCGCCGCGCGACTGGACGGTGATCGGCAACGCGCCCGGCACCCAGACCTCGCCCGGCGAGTGGGAGTTCGAGCGCAGCCAGCCGCTCTCGACGTACTTCGTCACGCTCGTGGCCGGACCGTGGCACATGATCCACGACGAGCACGACGGGATCCCGCTGTCGTTGAGCTCGCGGCAGAGCATCGCCGCAGACCTCGACAAGGACGCCGAGGAGCTCTTCACCCTCACCAAGCAGTGCTTCGACGAGTTCCACCGGCTCTTCGGCATCCGCTACCCGTTCGGCAACTACCACCAGGCGTTCGTGCCGGAGTTCAACGCCGGCGCGATGGAGAACCCGGGCTGTGTGACCTTCCGTGACCCCCTCGTCTTCACCTCGCGGGTGACCCGCGGCATGCGGATCCAGCGCGCCACCACGGTTGCGCACGAGATGGCCCACCAGTGGTTCGGCGACCTGGTCACCCCGCAGTGGTGGGACGACCTGTGGCTCAACGAGTCGTTCGCCGAATACATGGGCAACCGGGTGACCGCCGACGTGACCCAGTACGACGACGCCTGGGCCGACATGTCCTACGCCCGCCGCCAGTGGGGGCTCACCGCCGACCAGCGGGGCTCGACACACTCGGTCGCCGGCAACGGTGCCGAGGACGCCGTCTCCGCCCTGCAGAACTTCGACGGGATCTCCTACTCCAAGGGTTCGGCGATCCTGCGTCAGCTGGCCGCCTCGCTCGGCGACGACGTCTTCTTCGCGGGCGCGATCGACCACTTCACCCGGCACCGGTTCGGCAACGCGACGATGCACGACCTGTTCGGCTCCTGGGCCTCCGCCGCGGCTGCGGCGGGCGTCGAGTTCGACCTCGACACCTTCACCTCGCAGTGGCTGCTCACCGCCGGCCCGGACACGCTCTCCTGGGACCCGGCCAAGATGGTCGTGAACCGCACCGCTCCCTCGCTGCACCCCGCCAACCGGTCCCACACCTTCCGTGCGGCGATCCTCAACGGCACCCAGTGGACTGTCGAGGACATCACCGTGACCGGCGACCAGACGCCGCTCCAGGTCGCCGCCAACGCGGTCGTGCTCGACCCTTACGACGACACCTGGGCCGCGGCGATCCCCGACTGGGAGACAGTCCAGGCGCTCAAGGGCGCACTGCCGTCGATCACCGACGGCGGCCTGCGCGCGGGGGTGTGGAACAACCTGCGCAGCGCCTGGTTCAATGCGGCGGTCGACCCCGCCGACGTCATCGACATCGCCGAGGCCTCGCTGCCGATCGAGGACGTCGAGGACAGCCCGCGGCGCACCATGCCGTGGCTCTTCGGCTCGGTGGTGCCGCTGGCGCCCGCCGGTGCCCGGGAGCGGCTCCATGAGGCCGCTCTCCGCAAGCTCGAGGAGGTCCCTCCCGGGTCGGAGCTGCAGCTGTCGGCCTATCGCACCGCGATCCGCTCAGCGAGCTCCGAGTCGCTGCTGCGGGAGTGGCTGGCCGCTCCCCCGGCCGGCATCGAGACCGACCTCGACCTGCGCTGGCGCATCCTCGCCAAGCTCGCCGAGAACGGCTTCGCGTCTCGTGAGGAGCTGCACGCGGCCTACGACGCGGAGCCGGCCAACGATGCCCGCATCCATCTCAACGGGGCGCTGGTCAGCATCCCCGACGCGGAGTCGAAGGCGTACGGCTGGTCCGTGTTCACCGGCGAGACCGACCTGCCGAACTACGACATCCTGGCCGCCGGGCGGGCGTTCTGGACCGGCCCTGCGGAGCTCACCGCTGGCTATGTCGAGCGCTACTTCAGCGAGCTTCCCGCCACCGCCGAGAAGCGGTCGGGCTGGAGCCTGGCCGAGGCCGCCGAGGCGTTCTTCCCCAGCGGGTCGGTCACCGAGGAGACCCTCGCTGCCGCGCGGGCGGTCGTCCAGCTGGATCTGGACCCAGGCGTACGCCGGCGGGTGTCCGATGCGGCTGACAACCTGCAGCGCCAGTTGGCCGTCAAGGTCACCTATCCGCGCCGCTGACCGAGCGCGGGCCGCCTCCTCGGACACGACTGGGTCTCGACCCGCTTCGCGGGTTCGCAGGCTCACCCGCTGCGCTCGCTCGACCTTTTCGCGTTATGACCTGCGACTTCGTCGCAGGTCATAGGCTCAAACCTTCTCGATCTGGTTGAAGG
>NZ_JBHVKN010000198.1:0-9578 GCF_042798075.1 Nocardioides sp. NPDC057772 | reverse complement strand
CCCCTGTGGGGAGCGGGCCTCGGAAGCGTTGAGCGGCTGTCAGGCAGCGTGACGAGTGGTCGCGGGTGCACCGACTTCGACCCAGCGGGCCTCCATGTGCTTGCGGCCGCGGCGGTCGACGACAGAGAGCCAGCGGAGCTCGAGCTTGCCAGTCACTTTATTTCCGTTCATCAGACACCTCCTGTTCACCTTGTGTTCACCTAAGGTACCGCACCCCCACCTGTATGTCCAAGTAGTTGGCCAGATCGCGCGGTGATCCCCACTTGGAGGTGTGGAAGTGCCCGATGTTTGCCCGCGGCGCCCCACTTGAGGGTCAAGGGCAGATTTCTGCCCGATTTCGGGCAGAAATTTGAAGGTTGTCCCGCAGGTGGCGCACAGTTGGTGGCGTGAAGGCCGAGCAAGCGCTGATCGATCACCTGGTCGCCACCACCGGGCTCCCGCCCGCGGAGGCGGCGCGAGTGATCGAGGACGTGGTGGCGTACTTCGACGAACCGGTCGAGGCCTACGTGCGCCGCCGGCACACACAGCTGAAGACCTACGGCGCGAAGAACGACGCGATCTTCGCGCAGCTGGCCGAGGAGCTCCGGGCTCGGGTCGTCGCCGCACCGCGGCTGACCGAACGGCAGCTGCGGCGGCTCATCTACGGATAGGACGGACAGGACACATGTGCGGAATCGTCGGCTACATCGGACCGCAGCAGGCTGCGGGTCTGCTCACCGAGGGACTGGCCCGGCTCGAGCACCGCGGGTATGACTCGGCGGGCGTGGCGGTGCTGGGCAGCAGGCTGCAGGTGGCGAAGAAGGCCGGACGCGTACGCGATCTGGTCGATGCGCTGCCGAAGCGGTTCGCGGGCAAGGTCGGCATCGGGCACACCCGGTGGGCGACCCACGGCCCCGCCAACGACACCAACGCGCATCCGCACGTCTCTGCCGACGGCCGGGTCGCCGTTGTCCACAACGGGATTGTCGACAACGCCGCATCGTTGCGCGAGCGGCTCACCGAGGCGGGGGTCGAGCTGGTCAGCGACACCGACACCGAAGTCTTCGCCCATCTGATCGGATTGTCGACTGCTGACAATCTCGAGGCGAAGGTCGTCGATGCGCTCTCCCAGGTCGAGGGCACCTGGGGCCTGGCCGTCGTGCACGCCGACTTCCCCGACCGCATGGTGGTCGCCCGCAACGGCTCGCCGCTGATCGTGGGTGTCGGCGACGGAGAGATGTACGTCGCTTCCGACCTCGCCGCGGTCGTACGCCACACCACCACCGTCGCCCACCTGGACGACGGCGAGCTGGCGACCGTGACCGCCACCGGGTTCACGACGTTCCGCCAGGACCTGACGACGACCACCACGACGGCCCGTGAGGTCGACGTGGACCCGTCGGCGTACGAGTACGGCGAGCTCGCCGACCAGCCGCGGATGTTCACCGAGATCCTGGAACAGCCGTCCTCGGTCGAGCGGGCGCTCCGCGGCCGGCTCGACGAGCGGTTCGGCACCGCCCACCTCGGCGGGCTCAATCTCGACCCGCGCGAGCTGCGCGCGATTCGCCGGGTGAAGATCCTCGGCTGCGGCTCCGCCTACTACGTCGGCCAGATGGGCGCCGGGCTCATCGAGGAGCTCGCCCGGATCCCCGCCGACGCCGAGGCGGCCTCGGAGTTCCGCTACCGCAACCCGATCATCGAGCCCGACACCCTCTACGTCGCCGTCTCCCAGTCCGGCGAGACCATCGACACCCTGCTCGCGGTCCAGGAGATCAAGCGCAAGGGCGGCCGGGTGCTGGGCGTCGTCAACGTCGTCGGCTCCGCGATCGCACGAGCGGTCGACGGCGGCATCTACCTGCACGCCGGCCCGGAGATCGCGGTCGCCTCGACCAAGGCCCTGACCAACATGTACGTCGCGTTCTCGCTGCTGGCACTCCAGCTCGGTCGGGTGCGCGACCTCTCGATCGCCGACGGCAAGCGGCTCATCGCCGGCCTGCAGACGCTGCCGACGCAGATCGAGGAGATCCTCAAGAGCGAGTCCCACCTCGAGGAGGTCGCCGCCCGCCTGGCCGAGGCCGAGTCGATGTTCTTCGTCGGTCGCGTCCGCGGCTACCCGGTCGCCCGGGAAGGCGCGCAGAAGCTGAAGGAGATCTCCTACCGCCACGCGGAGGCCTACCAGACCTCCGAGCTCAAGCACGGCCCGCTCGCGCTGATCTCGGAGTCCGTGCCGACCGTCGCGATCGTGCCGCAGGACGAGCTGACCGACCGGAACGTCGCGGCGCTGCACGAGATCAGCGCCCGCCGCGGTCCGCTGGTCGTCGTCACCCACCCCGACGTCGACCTCGGCGAGCTCGACGCACTGCGGGTGGACGTACCGAAGAACGAGGTCGAGCTCGACCCGATCCTGCTGACCATCCCGCTCCAGCTGATCGCCTTCCATGCCGCCAAGGCCCTCGGCCACGACGTCGACAAGCCGCGGAACCTGGCTAAATCGGTAACGGTCGAATAGTCGACAGCGGTTCAATCGGACCATGCGTCTGGCAGCGATCAGTGTCCATCCGGTGAAGTCGACGGCGATCAGGCCGGTGGAGGAGGCGTACGTCGGGAGGGCCGGGATCGTGGGCGACCGGGAGTGGATGGTCGTCGACGGCAGCGGGAAGCTGGTGACGGCGCGTGAGCTGCGAGAGCTGTTCACGATCGTGGCCGACACCCCGGCGACCGGTGGTCCCGACGGCGTGGACCTGCTGCTGACCAGCGAGGGGATGGACCCGCTGGAGGTGGCGGTGCCCGGGGAGGCGGCGCCGACGGTCGGCGTACGGCTCTTCGACAAGCCGCTCACCGCGCGGGCCGTCGGCGATGCCGCGGATGCCTGGCTGAGGAAGGCGCTCGGTCGTGACGACCTGAGGCTGATGTGGTGCGCCGACCCGACGAAGCGGCCGATGAACCCGGCCAAGTATCGGCCCGGTGAATATGCCTCCTTCCACGACTCCTCGCCGGTGTCGCTGATCTCGGACGCCTCGGCAGGTCAGATCGACGAGTGGGCCGACGACGACGTCCCCGTCGGGCGTTTCCGCGCCAACCTGCTCATCGGGGGCGTCGCGGCGGCCTTCGCGGAGGACGGTTGGAAGGAGCTCGCGATCGGCGGCGCCCGGTTCCGTGTGGCAGCGCCGATCGATCGCTGCGTCATGACGACCATCGATCCGGAGACGCTGACGAACGGCAAGGACCCACTGCGTACGCTCGCCGTGCATCGCAAGTGGGACGGCAAGGTCTGGGCGGCGATGCACCTCGCCGTCGTCCACCCGGGCGAGATCGCGGTCGGCGACGAGGTCGTCGTCTCCTGAGTGACGTGGACCACCGCGCCGAGGAATGTCGAGATCGTGCTATAAGGGCCTACCGTTGGATGGTGAGCACCGACGCTGATTCTGCCGTATCCACCACTCCCATGCCCGAGGAGCCCAGTGGTGCGTCCAGCGTGGAGGCGGACCAGGGTCCGACCTTCGACTCGCTCGGTCTGTCCGCGAGCGTCCTCGAGGCCGTGAAGGCCCTCGGCTACGAGACTCCGAGCGCGATCCAGGCCGCCACCATCCCCACCCTGCTCCAGGGCCGCGACGTTGTCGGTCTCGCGCAGACCGGCACCGGGAAGACCGCCGCGTTCGCGCTGCCGGTGCTCTCCAACCTCGACGTCTACCAGAACGCGCCGCAGGCGCTGGTGCTCGCGCCGACGCGTGAGCTCGCCCTGCAGGTGTGCGAGGCGTTCGAGCGCTACGCGTCCAACATCGACGGCGTACGCATCCTGCCGGTCTACGGCGGCCAGGGCTACGGTCCGCAGCTGACCGCGCTCCGTCGTGGCGTCCACGTCGTCGTCGGCACGCCCGGCCGGATCATGGACCACCTCGAGAAGGGCACGCTGGACCTGTCCCAGCTGCGCTTCCTGGTGCTCGACGAGGCCGACGAGATGCTCAACATGGGCTTCGCAGAGGACGTCGAGACGATCCTCGCCGAGACCCCCGAGGACAAGCAGGTCGCGCTCTTCTCCGCGACCATGCCCGCCCAGATCCGCCGGCTGTCGAAGAAGTACCTGCGCGACGCCGAGGAGATCTCGGTCAAGGCGAAGACGCAGACCAACACCAACATCTCCCAGCGCTACCTGATGGTGTCCTACCCCCAGAAGGTCGACGCGCTCACCCGCATCCTCGAGGTCGAGAACTTCGAGGGCATGATCGTCTTCACGCGGACCAAGTCCGAGACCGAGTCGCTGGCCGAGAAGCTGCGCGCGCGTGGCTTCGCCGCGACCGCGATCAACGGCGACATCGCCCAGGCCCAGCGCGAGAAGACCGTCAACCAGCTCAAGGACGGCTCGCTCGACATCCTGGTCGCGACCGATGTCGCGGCCCGCGGGCTCGACGTCGAGCGGATCTCGCACGTCGTCAACTACGACCTGCCGACCGACGTCGAGGCCTACGTCCACCGCATCGGCCGCACCGGCCGCGCGGGCCGCACCGGCGACGCGATCTCGTTCGTCACCCCGCGGGAGCGGTGGTTGCTGCGCGCGATCGAGAAGCACACCAAGGCGCAGCCGGTCCAGATGCAGCTGCCCTCGGTCGACGAGGTCAACGCGACCCGCCTCTCCCGCTTCGACGACGGCATCACCGCCGCCCTCCAGGAGGGCGACAAGATCGAGTTCTTCCGCGACGTGGTGCGCCACTACGTCGAGGAGCACGACGTGCCCGAGGTCGACGTCGCCGCCGCCCTTGCCGCCGTCCTCCACGGTGAGGAGCCGCTGCTCCTCGAGCCGGAGCCCGAGAAGCCGGCGTACGATGACCGCCGGGGTCGTCGCGACGGCGACCGGGGCGGCGAGCGAGGCGGGGAGCGTCGCGAGTCCTCCCGCTCGCGTGGCAACGGGCAGCCGCTGGCGACGTACAAGATCCAGGTGGGCAAGCGTCACCGGGTCGAGCCGCGTCAGATCGTCGGTGCCATCGCCAACGAGGGTGGTCTGCGCCGCGCCGACTTCGGCAACATCTCCATCCGCAACGACTTCTCGCTGGTCGAGCTCCCCGCCGACCTGGCGCCCGAGACCTGGAAGGCGCTCGAGTCGACCCGGATCTCCGGCAAGCTCATCGAGCTCTCCGAGGACTCCGGCGGTGGTCCCGTGCGTCGTTCGGGTGGTCGCTTCGACCGGAGCCAGGGGGGACCGCGTCGCGGTGCGCCCGACTCCGGCGACCGTCCCCGCAAGCCGCGGCAGAAGCGCAAGTTCGACTGAGGTTGGAATACCCGGTTAACCGGGTATCCCTGCACTTCTCAGGCAATGCAACGCCTGAGAAGCGCAGGCATTGCCTGAGCACTGTGACGCAAGTGGCGTCAGAGACGCGTCGACGAGCAAGCCTGAGCGGTGGCGGTAGGCGTGGTTTCAGCAGGCGGCGAGGGTGCGCTGAGCTGAGACGGCGACCAGCGCGAACGGGGTCGCCATGAAGGCGAGCGCGCTCAGGGCCAGCATCACCGTAAGACCGCCGGTCAGAACGAGCATGGTGAAGCCGATGATCGGTACGACCATGGCGATGGCGAGCGACCAGGATGCGGTGAGGCGGGCCGTACGGCGCCCCACCTGCAACCAGCGCTGACCGATCGCGGTCACCGCCAGGGCGATGACCGCGCCGACGGCGCCTGCGGTGCCGACGTACCCGATGACGATGTCGAGCACGTGGAACAGGCCGCCGTCGGGGGCGGCCGAATGGGCGCTCGCGCCGAGGTCGATCCCGCCGTCCCACAGGAACGCCTGGGGAATCATGACGAGGACGAGCAGGATCGCCGTACGTCGGGCGGCATCGATCGCGACGGTGTCGCGGAAGCCGGGAGCGATGTCGTCGACGGAACCGAAGTCTCGCAGCGCCAGGGCCTCCGCCTCGGCGGTCGTGTAGCCCGCCGCGGTGTAGGCGGCGGTCGCGTCCTCGAGGTGGTCGCCGGCCTCGCGCAGCAGGTCGCGCCGGGTCCAGCTCGGGCCGGGGATCGCGGCGCGCAGGTCCGCAAGGTAGACGTCGACGGCGCTCATGCGCCCATCCTCCGTCGCCGGCGGTGCCGACCACATCAGGGAACTCCCCGAATGGCTCGCCAGAACTGCTGATTCGGCCCCCAGAAGTGCCGTCTCGGGCGACGTCTCGGCGGGTCAGGCTTCGCCGAGTACGCCGGAGACGACCTTGGCGAAGGTGCGCCACTCCTGGCGGTGGGCGGCGAGGGCGTTGCGACCGGCCGAGGAGAGCTCGTAGGTGCGTCGCTTGCGGCCGCCGACCTCGGACCAGGAGCTGTCGAGGTAGCCGGCCTTCTCCAGACGGCGTAGGGCCGGGTAGATCGTGCCGGTGGGGAGATCGAGCTCGCCACCGCTACGGGCACTGAGCGCCTCGATGATCGCGTAGCCGTGGAGAGGCTGCTTCTCGACGACAGCCAGGATCAGCGAGTCGAGGTGGCCACGGAGGGCGTCGGCTTTCATGTAGACAGCCTACACAGTCCGTCGTACATTGTCTCCATACATGTTGGCTGGCTACAGGTAGCCAGGCAATCACGGACAAGGAGACATGATGACCATCCAGACGACCACGAGACCCAGCCCGCTGCGGCGGCTGGCGTCCTTCTCCCAACGCCATCACTGGACCGCGTTGCTGCTGTGGGTGGTGGTGCTCGTCGGCGTGACCGCGGCGGCGCAGAGCATCGGCGACGACTACCGCAACTCCTTCGACATCCCCGGCACGCAGTCGCAGGAGATGGCCGACCTCCAGGCGAAGCACGGCGGGTCGACCGGCGACGAGGTGCGTGCGGTCATCCACGACGAGCGCGGCTGGGACACCGACCAACAGGCCGTCGACGACCTGCTCGCAGCCCTCGCCGAGGTCCCGCACGTCGAGAGCGTCGAGGCGGCCGACCCGCAGCGCGGGTCGGTGAGCGAGGACGGTACGACCGCGCTGGTCACCATCGTCATGGACGCCGAGCCCGGCGAGCTCCCGGTCAGCGCCTACGAGCCGTTCCTCGAGATCGCGGACGAGACCACGACCGACGATCTGCAGGTCGAGATGGCCGGCGACTCGATGCGCGAGGTGAACGAGGGCGAGGGTGGCAGCTCCGAGGGGATCGGCATGCTCGCCGCCCTGGTGATCATGCTGTTCATGTTCGGCTCGTTCCTGGCCGCGAGCCTGCCGCTGATCACCGCGATCTTCGCCGTCGGCACCACCTTCGGCGTGGTCACGCTGCTGTCCCACCTGACCACGATCCCGGACTACACCGCGCCGATGCTGATGATCGTCGGGCTCGGGGTCGGCATCGACTACGCGCTGCTGGTCTTCTCCCGCTACCGCAGCGAGCTGCTCCGTGGCGCCACCCGGGAGGACGCCACCTCGACCGCGATCGACACCGCCGGGCGCTCGGTCCTCTTCGCCGGCGTCAGCGTGATCCTGGCGCTCTGCGGCCTCTACGTGCTCCAGCTGACCTCGATCCAGGGGGTCGTGCTCGGTGTCGCGCTCACCGTCCTGATGACCATGATCGCCGCGGTCACCCTGCTCCCCTCGCTGCTGACGCTGTTCGGCAAGCGTCTGGAGAGGTCCGTACGCCGCCACGCCGCCCGGTCTCGCCGCGAGCCCGGTCAGCGCTGGCGTGCCTGGGCCGGCGGCGTCCAGCGGCACCCCTGGGCCGCGCTGATCGTCTCCCTGGTCGCCCTCGGCGCCCTCGCCACCCCGGTCCTCGGCCTCCAGCTCGGCTTCGCCGACGCCGGCAACGACGACCCCTCTTCGACCACGCGGAAGGCGTACGACCTGGTCAGCGACAAGTTCGGTCCCGGCGCCAACGGTCCCCTCGTGATCATGACCGACGGCTCGCAGCGTCAGGCGGTCGCGGCGTACGAGATGATCCAGGGGTACGACGGGGTGGCCGCCGTG
The DNA here is from genome assembly GCF_042798075.1 of Nocardioides sp. NPDC057772. Lineage (NCBI taxonomy): Bacteria > Bacillati > Actinomycetota > Actinomycetes > Propionibacteriales > Nocardioidaceae > Nocardioides > Nocardioides sp. NPDC057772. The sequence continues at coordinate 1,680 of NZ_JBHVKN010000198.1, read as the reverse complement.
ACGCCGCCACAACCGTCGGCCGACGGCGCGTTGTTCACCTCCATCGCCTTCCCGGAGACCGGCCCGCAGGACGCCGAGACCACCGAGCTGGTCAAGGACCTGCGCGAAGACCTCGGCGACGACGTCCTCGTCGGTGGCTCGACCGCGGCGCTGATCGACTACTCCGACGCGGTCGGCGAGAGGCTGCCGCTCTTCATCGGGCTCGTGGTCGGGCTCTCCGCCCTGCTGCTGATGTGCGTCTTCCGCTCGGTCGCGGTGGCGATCAAGGCGGCGGTCCTGAACCTGATCTCGATCGGCGCCTCGATGGGAGCGATGACGTACGTCTTCCAGGAGGGGCTGCTCGGGGTCGAGCCGGGCCCGATCGAAGCGTTCCTGCCGGTGATGACCTTCGCGATCGTCTTCGGGCTCTCGATGGACTACGAGGTCTTCCTGATCTCGCGGATGCGTGAGGAGTGGCTGCGCAGCGGGGACGCCCAGGAGGCGGTCCGGGAGGGACTGGCGCACACCGGTGGTGTCATCACCGCTGCCGGCGCGATCATGGTCGTGGTCTTCGGCGCCTTCTGGTTCAGCCCGGACCGGATGCTGCAGGAGATGGGCTTCGTGATGGCGGTGGCGGTGCTGCTCGACGCGGTCGTGGTGCGGTGCCTCGTGGTGCCCGCGGTGATGCGGCTGCTCGGGGCCGGCGCGTGGTGGCTGCCGGCGTGGCTCGACCGCATCCTGCCCCGTCTTCAGAACGTCGAATGAACCCGGCTGAGCGGTTTCCGGACAGTTACTTGGACGTGAAACAAATTTCCTGCGGAGAGACGTAAGGGCGCGTACAACCGAAGGGAAGGGCCGCGCCCCCAGCGGTCCCCGGCTTTCGGGAGTTGCCATGAACGTGATCTTCCGCCTGTCCAAAGTCCGCCTCGCGGTCTCCCTCACCTCCATCGCCCTTCTCGGCGCCGGCCTCGCCGTCGCCCCCGGCTCCCCAGCCTCAGCGGCTGGGGAGCCGTACGTCGCGCTCGGCGACTCCTACTCCTCGGGAGTCGGCACGCGCAGCTACATCAACGACGGCAGCGAGTGCAAGCGGTCGACCCTGGCGTACCCGAGCCTGGTCGCCGCGGCGAAGAGCTACAGCCTCAACTTCCGGGCCTGCTCCGGCGCGGTCGTCGCCGACGTCGTCAACAGCCAGCTGAGCGCGCTGTCGACCTCGACGCGCTACGTGACGATCTCGGTCGGCGGCAACGACGCCGGCTTCGCCGACGTGATCACCGAGTGTGCCCTCCCCGCCTGGGCGAGCGACTGCGCGGGAGCGGTCGCGGGCGCTCAGAGCTACATCCGCAACACGCTCCCGGGCAGCCTCGGGACGCTCTACTCCCGGATCCGGTCGGCCGCGCCCAACGCGAAGGTGGTGGTCGTGGGCTATCCGAAGCTGTTCATGGGCGAGGACTGCAACGCCTTCACCTGGTTCAGCCCGGAGGACGAGGCGATCCTCAACGACACCGCCGTGCTCCTGAACAACACCACGGCCTCGCGCGCGAGCGCTGCCGGGTTCACCTACGTCAACCCGATCAGCCGGTTCACCGGTCACGCGGTCTGCGACGACGTGGAATGGATCAACGGCCTCTCCAACCCGGTCGAGGAGTCCTACCACGCCAACACCGCCGGCCACCGCGACGGCTACACCCCTCTGGTGAGTAC
>NZ_JBHVKN010000197.1:0-9579 GCF_042798075.1 Nocardioides sp. NPDC057772 | reverse complement strand
GTCCTACGAACGACGTGTTACACGCCGGGCTCGAAATCCCGTACGTACGCGATATATCGTTATGACAGAATGGCGACCGTGACGACGCTGAGTGTGCTGGACGAGGTCACCTGGGCAGGTGTGCCGGTGGCCGGCGAGCGGACCCGGGCGCTGCTGCGCGCGCTGGTCGAGGCCGGCCCGCGAGGTGCCTCCGAGGCGGCTCTGGTCGAGGACATCTGGGGGCGTGACGACATCCCCGCCAACCCGTCGAAGGCGCTCCAGGTGGTCGTCTCCCGAGCCCGGACCGCGACCGCGTCCCGCGCCATCGAGCGTACGCCGCGTGGCTACCGCCTCGGCCTCGACGCCGGCGAGGTCGACGCCTGGTCGCTGCGCCCGCAGGCGCTGCGGCTGGCCGCCGAGAAGCGCTATGCCGAGGCCCTACCGCTCCTGGAACGGCTCGACCGGATCGATCCCGACGAGGAGGTCACCGAAGCGTTGCTCCGGGCGGTCGCCGCGGTGCACGGTGCCCCGGCGGCGCTGGAGCGGTTCGAGACGTACCGGTCCGGGCTGGCCGACGGGCTCGGCGTCGACCCGAGCCCGCGGCTGCGAGCGGTCCATGCCGAGCTGCTCGCGCGCGACCGCCCGGTGCGCTCCGGTCTGCGCCACGACACCGACGCCCTGATCGGCCGCGAGCAGGACACCGCGGAGGTCTCCGCCCTGCTGAAGAGCTCGCGGGTGGTCACCATCCTCGGGCCCGGTGGGCTGGGAAAGACCAGCCTGGCCCAGGTCCTCGCGCATCGCGCCGAGCAGCCGGTGGTCCACGTCGTCGAGCTGGTCGGCGTGACCGCTCCCGACGACCTGGTCAGCGAGGTCGGCTCGGCCCTGGGCGTGCGCGACTCCGTCGCCCACCGCGACCGGCTCACCCCCGCGCAGCGGGCCGACGTGCGCTCGCGGATCGCGCAGCAGCTCGACGGTGCGCCCACGCTGCTCGTGCTCGACAACTGCGAGCACATCGTGGCCGCCGTCGCCGACCTGGTCGCCTTCCTGGTCGCGACGGTGCGCGACCTGACCGTCCTGACCACCTCACGGAGCCCGCTCGCCATCGGCGCGGAGCGGGTCTACCAGCTCGGCCGGCTGGGGACGTACGACGGCAGCGAGCTGTTCCGGCGCCGGGCCGTCGCCGCGCGCCCCGGTGTCCGCCTCGACGAGCGCCGCGTCGACGAGATCGTCACCCGGCTCGACGGCCTGCCGCTGGCGATCGAGCTGGCCGCCGTCAAGGTGCGGGCGATGTCGGTCGACGACATCGCCCAGCGGCTGGAGAACCGGTTCGAGCTGCTGCGCGGCGGCGACCGCAACGCCCCCGACCGTCACCAGACCCTGGTCGCGGTCATCGACTGGTCCTGGAACCTCCTCTCCGAACGCGAGCGCCGGGCGATGCGCTGGCTCTCGGTCTTCCACGACGGGTTCACCCTCGCCGCGGCCGAGGCGATCCTCGGCGCCGATGCGTTCTCCGCGATCGAGGAGCTCGTCGACCAGTCGCTGCTCACGGTCGTGGAGGCACCGCTGGGCCTGCGCTACCGGATGCTCGAGACCGTGCGCGAGTTCGGTCGGATGCAGCTGGTGGGCGCCGGCGAGGACGGCGCCGCCCGGGCAGCGCAGCGGAGCTGGGCAGCGGCATACGCCGACGCCGGCGCGGGCCGGATCTACTCCCCGGAGCAGTTCGACGCCATGGACGAGCTGCGTGCGGAGGAGAGCAACCTGGCCGACATCATGCGCCAGGTGCTGGCCGACGACGAGGCCGAGAACGTCATCCGGCTGTTCTGCGCGCTGGGCGTCTTCTGGACCATCGCGGGCGAGCACCAGCGCGTGATCATGCTGGCCGGGCCGGTGGCCGACCTGCTCGCCGAGTGGGTGCCGCCCGCCGAGCTCCTGGAGAAGACCCGACTGGTCCTGGCCCTGCTGCTCTTCGGCGCCGCGGTCACCGGCGGGACCGGTCTGGACCGGTTGATGGCGATCCTCGACCGGGTCGGCACCGATGCCGCGGACCCACAGCTCAGAGTGATGCTCCAGGTCATGCAGGCGATGGCCGGCTCGGTCGCCCGTGCCGGTTCCGGCGAGCCCGGTCGGCCGCTGGCGGAGGAGCTGGCCGACCTGGTCGCCGACCCCGCCCCGGAGGTGCGCGCTCGCGCCTACACCTTCCTCAGCCACGAGCGGGAGAACCTCGGCGACCCCGAGGGGGCGATCGCCGCGGGGGCGGAGGCGCTGCGCCTCACCGGCACCGCCGGCGGGCCCTGGCCGCGGGCGATGCTGCACGCCCAGCTCAGCGGTCTCTACGCCCAGCTCGGCCGCCTCCGCGAAGCAGCCCACCATGCCCAGGAGGCCGTCCCGGTCCTGCGCCGTCTCGGTGCCGACGACGACCTCGTCCAGACCCACGCGGTCCTGGTGACGTACGCCGTGGAGCAGGGACGCCTCGAGGACGCCGCCGAGATCCTCGCCGAGCTCGCCGACGAGCAGCCCCGCGGCGGCTTCGGTTCCCGGGGTGCCGTCCACGGGGCCCGGGCGCAGCTCCTCCTCGCGCAAGGGCGGGTGGGTGAGGGCCTGGCGCTGTTCCGGGAGGTGGTGGCGACGATGGGCGAGCTGCCGTTCCCGGAGTTCGCAGACGACCCCGATCTGGTGCCGTGGCGGGTCGCGGCCGAGGCGGTCACCGTGGTCGCCTGCGCGCGCCACGGTGAGGGTGCCGACGGCTCCGACCTCTTCGACGTACTCATGGCGAAAGCGCCGCGCCTGATCTCCGAGGAGCGCCGCAGCCAGGACTACCCGGTGACGGGCATGCTGCTGCTCGCGCTGGGCTTGTGGGGCCTGCTGCGGGATGCGCTCCCGCGTGAGGAGTCGGTCCGGATGATGGCGCTGGCCGAACGGTTCGGCTACTCCCGCTCGTTCCTCGACATGCGCTGGGAGCTCGCCGTCGCCGACGCGGAGCGGCTCGCACCGGGCGTGCTCGAGCGGATCTCGGAGGAGTACGGAGAACGCCGCGGGCCTGCCCTGGTGGAGGAGGCCCGCGGCGTGGTCGAGCGGGTGGCTCAGAGATTCTTGTTGTAGCTCCTGACCGAGATCGGCGCGAAGATCGCGACGACCGCGGCGCAGCCGACGAGCGCCCACACGACGCTCAGGGTGAGGTCACCGGCGTTCATCAGGTCGCGGGTGGCGTTGATGACCAGGGTGACCGGGTTGACGTCGACGAAGGCCTGCAGCCAGCCCGGCATGGTCTCCTTCGGCACGAAGGCGGGGGAGAGGAAGGTCAGCGGGAACATGATCATCATCCCGGTGCCCTGGACGCCCCCGGCGGACTTCATGATCGTGCCGAGCCAGGTGAAGATCCAGCTCAGCGACCAGCCGGCGAAGATCGTCAGCGCCCAGCCGGCGAGCACCCCGCTGACGCCACCGCCCGGTCGGTAGCCCATCGCGAGGCCGACCGCGATCGTCAGCGTCGCCGCGATCCCGTAGCGGAGCAGGTCGGCGACCGCGGGACCGGCCAGCGGCGCGATCCGGGCGATCGGGAGCGCCTTGAACCGGTCGAAGACGCCCTTGTCCATGTCCTCGCGCAGCTGGGTGCCGCGGGCCATCGAGGCGGTCAGCGCGGTCTGGGCGAGGATGCCGGTGATGATGGTCGGCAGGTAGGCCTTCACGTCGCCGGAGATGGCGCCGCCGAAGATGTAGGCGAACATCGCGGTGAACAGCAGCGGCTGGATCGTGACGTCGAAGAACTGCTCGGGGTTGCGCACATCTTGATAAGCGCGCGCCGGGCCATGGTGAGTGTCTGGGAGATCGTCTCGCCGACGCCCGGGTGGGCCTTGAGCGGGCGGTCGGCCACGGCGTACGTGGAGATCAGTGCAGCCATCTCAGGCCACCTCCTCGGTGCGGATGTCGGTGTGATGCGCGGGGTTGTCGGGGTTCTCGGAGCTCTCGGTGCCGTGGCCGGTCAGGGCGAGGAAGACCTCGTCGAGAGTCGGCTGCTGCACGTTGGCGGTCGTGATCGAGATGCCGGCGTGGCGAAGACCGATGAGCACGTCTGCGGCGCGGTCGGCATCCGCCAGCGGTACGTTGACGCCGCCTGCCTCGGGAGTCAGCACGGGACGGTCGCCGGTGACCTTCTCGACCACGGCAGCGGCGGCGGCGACCTGGTTGCGGTCGCTCAGGCGCAGGTGCAGCGTCGAGTTTCCGATCGAGCTCTTCAGCTGCTCCGAGGTGCCCTCGGCGACCTTGACGCCACGGTCGATGACCGCGATCCGGTCGGCGAGCTGGTCGGCCTCGTCGAGGTACTGCGTGGTCAGCAGCACGGTGGAACCGCCGGCCACCATCGTACGGATGGTGTCCCACATCTGGCCGCGGGTCCGCGGGTCCAGGCCGGTCGTCGGCTCGTCGAGGAAGATGAGCGGGGGACGAGACAGGAGCGATGCCGCCAGGACTCCAGCAGCTCCTCGGAGGCGGCCCGGGCGGCCTTGCCCGACATGCCGAGCAGCCGGCCGAAGAGGACCAGGTTCTCGCTGGCGGTGAGGTTCTCGTCGACGGAGGCGTACTGTCCCGTGACGCCGACGAGCTGACGCACCTGGTGGGGGTGCGCCTTGACATCGACCCCGAAGATCTCCGCCGTGCCGGCGTCGATCGGGAGCAGGGTCGCGAGCATCTTGAGGGTCGTGGTCTTGCCGGCGCCGTTGGGACCCAGCACGCCGAAGACCTCGCCGCGGCGGATCTCGAGGTCGATCCCGTCGACCGCGGTGAAGTCTCCGAAGGTCTTGACCAGACCCGAGGCCGATACGGCCAGTTCGGTGGTTGTCATGCTCCCACGGTGAAGGGCGCCGGTTTCAGCGCGCCTTCACCGCGGTTTCACGACCACTGGACCGGTTTCAGTGGCCGGTTTCAGTGGCCGGTTTCAGTGGCCGGTTTCAGCGGGCGGCGTCGAGGCGGGCGAGGACGTCGTCGAGATCGTCGCCGACCACCAGTGACTCACCGGGGGAGCCGTGCAGGAATCCGGCCTCGGCGATGCGCTCCATCATCTCCACGAGCGGGTCCCAGAAGCCGTTGATGTTGAGCAGGCCGACGGGCTTGCCGTGCAGCGACAGGGTCTGCCAGGTCCAGACCTCGAAGAGCTCCTCGAGCGTCCCGATCCCGCCGGGGAGGACCAGGAACGCCTCGGCGCGCTCGGCCATGCGCGCCTTGCGCTCGTGCATCGTGTCGACCACGATCGTCTGCATCCCCGGCGCGCCTTCGACGCGACCCCACTCACGCTCGATCATGAACCGTGGGATCACCCCGAAGACCCGGCCGCCGCCGTCGATCGTGCCCTGGGAGATCTGACCCATCAGCCCGCCGCCGCCCGCGCCGTAGACCAGCTCGATGCCACGCTCGGCGAGTCCCGCGCCGACGTCGTAGGCTTTCTTCCCGAGCGCCGGGTCGTTGCCGTCGCGGGAGCCGAGAAAGACCGCCAGGTGCTTGATCATGCGGCGAAGGTTAGTCGTCCGTGATCGCCTGGTTGGTCAACGCGCGGAAGCGCTCGTAGATGTCCTTGTCACCAGTGACCTGAATGCCCTCGTCGTCGCGGCGGCGCCACAGCCAGGCGTCGAGGTCGGCCGCCGGTCCCTGGATGACGACGTCCGGCTCGGTGCCGGCCGGGATCTCCTCGGCGGAGACGACACTGATGTCGGGCTCGTCCTCGAGGTGGTCACCGTTGGGGCGGGTGCCGGAGACGAGGCCGAGCTGCACCCAGGTCTGGGTGTCCGTGTCGACGGCGTCGACGCGGACGTAGTGGTCGGTGCCCGCGAAGGTCGCCCAGTCGGGCTTCCCGCCGTAGAACACGTCGAGGAGCTCGTCGATCCCGTCCGCGGCGAGCGCGGGGTCGAGAGGCGTCACCGTGCCGGCGGTGAGCTCGGCGTCGAGGCGGTGGATGAGGATCTCGTGAGCCTGCCTGCGGTAGGTGAAGGCAGCGGTCCGGTCGTTGGACCACGACCAGACCGGCTCCTCGGGAGCGGTCTGCTCGAGGGTCTCGAGGAATCTGCCGTTGAGCTCGTCGAAGCGGGCCAGCAGGTCCTGGTAGCTCGCGTCCGCCGGGCGCTCGAGCTCGGTATAGGTCTCCTCGGTCGGCTCCGCGGGTCGGCTCTCCAGGACGTACGTCCAGAAGTGCTGCACCTCGGCGGCGACGTGCCACAGGAGGTCGGCAGCGGTCCATTCCGGGGCGGTCGGGACCGGGGCTGTGGGATCGGTGTCTGCGAGCACGGCACGGAAACGGGCCGACTCGGACCGGATGTGGTCGAGGTAGGCGGCGGGGGTGAGACGGGTCATGCAGCGAACCATAGGTGTCCCCGCCCCTCCTCTGCCTCTGGGTTTCTTCTCCGGCTGTCTCAGGGGGCGAACACGCTTTGCGAGATGCATGCAGGGTGACGTATGTTCATGCATATGACGAAGAAGCGCGTCGCCGTCGCCGGTGCCAGTGGATATGCCGGAGGTGAGCTGCTCAGGCTGCTGCTGGCCCACCCCGAGGTGGAGATCGGCGCCCTGACCGCCGCCTCCAGTGCGGGCAAGACCCTGGGGAGCCTGCAGCCCCACCTGCTCCCGCTGGCCGACCGAGTGGTCGAGCCCACCAACACCGAGACCCTGGCCGGTCACGACGTCGTCTTCCTGGCGCTGCCGCACGGCGAGTCGGGCCCGATCGCGGCCGGCCTGCCCGACGACGTGGTCGTGATCGACTGCGGCGCCGACTACCGCCTCGCCGACGCCGCGACCTGGACGAAGTTCTACGGCACCGACCACGCCGGCACCTGGCCCTACGGGCTTCCCGAGCTGTCGGGGCAGCGGGAGACGCTGGCCGGCGCCAGCCGGATCGCCGTGCCGGGCTGCTTCCCGACCGTCTCCACGCTCGCCCTGGCGCCCGCCGTCGAGGCCGGCATCGTCGAACCCGAGGTCGTCGTGGTGGCCGCCACCGGCACCAGCGGCGCGGGGAAGTCGTCCAAGCCCCACCTGATCGGCGCCGAGGTGATGGGCAACGTGAGCGCCTACGGCGTCGGTGGCGTCCACCGCCACACCCCCGAGATCGTCCAGAACCTCTCCGCGCTGGTCGACGGCGAGGTGTCGGTGTCCTTCACGCCGGTCCTCGTCCCGATGCCGCGCGGCATCCTGGCCACCTGCTCGGCCAAGCTCGTCGGGGACGTGACCGCGGCCGATGCGCGCGCCGTCTACGAGAAGGCCTACGGCGAGGAGCCCTTCGTCCACCTGCTCCCCGAGGGCCAGTGGCCCCAGACCCAGGCCGTGCTGGGCTCCAACGCGGTCCACCTGCAGGTGACCGTCGACGACGCTGCCGGGCGGCTGGTCGTCGTCGGTGCCGAGGACAACCTCGCCAAGGGCACCGCCGGCGGAGCGATCCAGTGCATGAACCTCGCGCTCGGTCTCGACGAGACGGCCGGCCTGTCGACGGTGGGAGTGGCCCCGTGAACGAGCGTCAGCGAGTGAACCTCGACACCCTCACGCCGCCGCGTCCGTATCCTGGCGCTTGCGCTACGGAGGTGGCGGCGTGATCGATCTCGAGACCGTCTCGCACGAGCCCGGCCGTCCCGACCCCGCCAAGGCCCGCACCCTGGCCGGCGCGCTGCCGTGGCTGAAGGAGTACCACGGCAAGATCGTCGTGGTGAAGTACGGCGGCAACGCCATGACCGACGACACGCTCAAGCGCGCCTTCGCCGAGGACATCGCCTTCATGCGGTTCGCCGGCTTCAAGCCGGTCGTGGTGCACGGCGGTGGCCCGCAGATCTCCAGCATGCTCGACCGGCTCGGCATCGAGTCGGAGTTCCGCGGCGGGCTGCGGGTGACCACCCCTGAGGCCATGGACGTGGTCCGGATGGTCCTGGTCGGCCAGGTGCAGCGCGAGCTGGTCGGCCTGATCAACGAGCACGGCCCGCTGGCCGTCGGCCTCTCCGGCGAGGACGCCGGGCTCTTCACCGCCGAGCCGGCCAGCACCGTCGTCGACGGCGAGGAGATCGACCTCGGCCAGGTCGGCGAGGTCGTCGACGTGCTTCCCGCTGCGGTCCTCGACATCATCGAGGCCGGCCGGATCCCGGTCGTCTCCAGCGTCGCCCCCGACGCCGACGGCGTCATCTACAACGTCAACGCCGACCGCGCCGCCTCGGCCCTGGCGATCGCGCTGCAGGCCGAGAAGCTGCTCGTCCTGACCGACGTCGAAGGCCTCTACCTCGACTGGCCCGACCCCGAGGAGGTCATCGGCGAGATCAGCCCCGAGGCGCTGGAGAGCATCCTCCCCGACCTCGCCAGCGGGATGATCCCGAAGATGAGCGCCTGCCTCGAGGCGGTCAAGGGCGGCGTCAAGCGCGCCACCGTCGTCGACGGCCGCGAGCAGCACGCCGTGCTGCTGGAGCTGTTCACCGCCGAGGGAGTCGGCACCCAGGTGCTCCCCGGCGTCACCACCAAGACCCGCAAGGCAAGGGAGCTGGACAGATGAGCACCTACGGAGAGCGCTACGCCGCCTCCCTGATGAACACCTTCGGCGCTCCCAAGCTGGTCCTCACCCGAGGCGAGGGCGCCCACGTGTGGGACGAGAACGGCAAGGAGTACGTCGATCTGCTGGCCGGCATCGCTGTCAACGCGCTCGGCCATGCCCACCCGGCGTTGGTCTCCGCGGTGACCTCCCAGATGCAGTCGCTCGGCCACGTCTCCAACTTCTTCACCTCCCACCCGCAGGTGGAGCTGGCCGAGGCCCTGCTCGCGCGGGTTCCCGGTGGGGAGACCGGACGGGTGTTCTTCACCAACTCCGGCACCGAGGCCAACGAGGCCGGCTTCAAGCTGACCCGGCGCACCGGCCGCACGCACATCGTGGCTGCTCAGGGCGCCTTCCACGGCCGCTCGATGGGAGCGCTGGCGTTGACTGCCAAGGAGGCCTACCGGGCGCCCTTCGAGCCGCTCCCGGGCGAGGTCACCTTCGTCCCCTACGGCGATGCCTCCGCGCTGGCCACAGCCGTGACCGACGAGACCGCGGCGATCATCCTGGAGCCGATCCAGGGCGAGGCGGGCGTCGTCGTGCCGCCCGCCGACTACCTGGCAGCCGCGCGGGCCGTGGCCGACGAGCACGGCGCGCTGCTGTGGCTCGACGAGGTCCAGTCGGGCCTCGGCCGCACCGGCCGCTGGTTCGCCCACGAGACCTCGGGCGTCACCGCGGACATCGTCACCCTGGCCAAGGGTCTGGGCGGCGGCTTCCCGATCGGCGCCTGCATCGGCCTGGGCCGGGCGGCGACGCTCTTCGAGCCCGGTAACCACGGCACCACCTTCGGTGGCAACCCGGTCGCCTGCGCCGCAGGTCTCGCGGTGATCGAGACGATCGAGTCCGAGGGCCTCCTCGAGCACGTCACCGTGCTCGGCCAGAAGCTGCGCGACGGCCTCGCTGCCGACCCGCGGGTCGCGCGGGTCGACGGCGAGGGTCTGTTCATCGGCGTCGTCCTCGCCGGTCTCGACTCGGCCGCGGTCGCCGCCGCCGCCCTCGAGGCGGGCTTCATCCTCAACAACGCCACACCCGAGCGGATCCGGATCGTGCCGCCGCTCGTC
>NZ_JBHVKN010000196.1:7772-9645 GCF_042798075.1 Nocardioides sp. NPDC057772 | reverse complement strand
CCTCCACCATGGACCGCGACCGGCGTTCTCGTCCACGAGGCGCACTGATCGAGAGGAGCAGACCGATGACTGTCGTTGTCCTGTGCCTGCCCACAGACCACATCTCTCGTATCAGGAGCACCCGAAGTGACTCAGGAGAACATCTCCGCTGATCCCGCCGTATCCGACTCTCTGGCAGGGATCGACCCCCATTTCGTCTTCGACTTCCAGGCCTACGACGACCTCGAGGACGGACAGCGCTGGTCCACCTGGCTCTCCGTGGAGCCGCTCTCCCGTGGACCGGAGCCGCGCCCGGACTGGGTGGTGACCTCTCAGGGCGCCATCGACACCGAGCTCGGCATTCTCAAGACCGGCAAGGAGGCCGACGCCTTCCTGATCGTGCGGGCGGACCCGCTCTATCCGGAGCAGGAGGCGCTGATGGTCGCCAAGCGCTATCGCGACACCGACCACCGCACCTTCCACCGAGCCGCGAGCTACACCGAGGGCCGTTCGGTCAAGCGCTCCCGCGACGAGCGCGCACTGAAGAAGAACTCGACCTTCGGCCGCGAGGTCGCCAAGGCCGAGTGGGCCAACGCCGAGTGGAACGCGCTCGTACGCTGCTGGAACCTCGGCCTCCCGGTCCCCTATCCGGTGCAGATCGACGGGACCGAGATCCTGATGGAGTGGATCGCGGTCGACGACGGCAACGGGGAGCTGGAGACGGCACCGCGTCTCGCCCAGACCCGGCCGGAGCGCCACGTCCTGGAGATGTGGTGGGACGGGCTCGTCGACGCGCTGGCCACGATGGTGCAGGCGGGCCTGGTCCACGGTGACCTCTCGCCCTACAACATCCTGGCCCAGCAGGACCGGTTGGTGATCATCGATCTTCCCCAGGTCATCGACCTCGTCGGCAACCCGCTCGGCTTCGACTTCCTGCTCCGCGACATCACCAACGTCGCGAAGTGGTTCCAGGCCCGGGGCCTGGATGTCGACGAGCAGGAGGTCTACGCCGACCTGCTGGCCCACGCCTTCTGAGCCTGCCGTGTGCTGCCGGGGGTACACAATGTCGCACCCCCGGCAGCACAGCGCGACGGTTCAGCGGCTGACGGAGCAGACCTTGGGCGCTCCCTCGAAGTCGAGACCACCCGAGATCAGGTCGCCGAAGAACTGCGTGCGCATCGTGACGCCCGATGGGTGCTCGAGATCAGCGGAGTCGAAGTCACGGTTGGCTTCGGACAGCATGCCGTTCAGGTTCTGCAGCTTGCTGATCCGCCACCCGTGGTCGACGAGGTGGTCGAGGATCTCGACATATCCGGCAGCACCCGCCTCGCTCACCTCACCGAGGGCGACCTCCTCGGTCACCTCCCACCCGAACCAGGCACCCGCCTGGACCAGGTGGTTGTCCGACTCGTCGACGCCGCATCCGTCCACCGCGGCATCCTCTGGCCAGCGGAGCCCGTCAGGCGTCGGGATGGAGTTGATCTGCTCGAGGTGGGTTCGAGCTTGTCGCGCCAGACCTCGAGCGCCTTCTGGTCCGTGACGACCGCGCGCTCCGCTTGTCTGCTCTCATCCACACTCGCCCGGATGGCAAGGCCGGCGAGCAGCAGGAGGGCGCAGAGGATCGCGATGCCGATCCCTACTTCCATGAGTACGCTGCGTGCCGCCACCGCGCGAAGAAGGCGCATCTAGCGAACCAGTCCCCGCATCAGGGTCTCGACGACGTCGCGGACCATCTCCTGGGACTGCTCCGGGGGGACGAAGCCGGACCCGACGAACGTGGCCAGGCCCTGGAGCGCGCCAGTCTCTACTACGCCAAGCAACACCACGCCCACCTGCTGCAGTCCGCCCTACTGCCCCACACCCTCCCCCGACAGCCCGGTCTGCGGGTCGGCGC
>NZ_JBHVKN010000196.1:0-7762 GCF_042798075.1 Nocardioides sp. NPDC057772 | reverse complement strand
GCCCTGGAGCGCGGCCAGGACGGTGACCCCGATGACCTCGGGGTCACCGTCGACCACCTCACCGCGGGCCTGGGCATCGGTGAGCACGGCGGTGGGCCGGGCGAAGGCGGCAGCGATCGCCTCAGCGATCTCGGCGCCGGCGGTCTCGGTGTGCCTGCGCGCGAACATCACCGAGAGCAGTGCCGGGTTGTCGGTGGCGAAGTCGAGATAGGCCGAGGCGAATGCCACCAGGTCGTCGGTCAGCGAGCCACGAACGGCCAGAGCGGCGTCCATCACCTCGCCCAGCCGCCGGAATCCGGTGACCGCGAGCGCGTCGAAGAGTGCGTTCTTGTCCCGGAAGTGAGCGCTCGGCGCGGCATGGCTCACGCCCAGATCGCGGGCGATGCCGCGTAGCGAGAGCGCGTCGGTGCCTGACTCGCGCAGCACCTCCTCCGCGCGGCGGAGCACCGCAGCGCGCAGGTCGCCGTGGTGGTAGCGGGTCATCGTCTCGGTCATCAGGCACACCTTATCGAGATTTCACCAGTCTAGGCGTTGTCAAGATTCTTGGCATCGCCTAGATTGAAGTCATGACCGAACAGAAGTGGACTTCCGCACGACTGCCGTCCTTCGACGGCCGCACCGTGATCGTCACTGGCGCAACCAGCGGTCTCGGCCGCGTCGTCGCCACCGAGCTGGGCGCGAAGGGTGCCCGGGTCGTCCTGGCCGTACGCAACGTCGCCGCCGGCGAGGAGGTTGCCGCCACGATCGGTGGCAGCGCCGAGGTGCGCTCGCTCGACCTGGCCGACCTCGGCTCGGTGCGGCGCTTCGCCGAGGAATGGGAGGGAGAGATCGACGTACTCATCAACAACGCCGGGATCATGATGGTGCCGAAGCGGCTCACGACCGACGGCTACGAGAGCCAGTTCGCGACCAACCACCTGGGGCACTTCGCGCTCACCAACCTGCTGCTCCCCCACATCAGCGACCGTGTCGTGACCGTCGCCTCTTCGGCCCATCGCTGGGGCGGCTTCGATCTCGACGACCTCAACTGGGAGCGGCGCGACTACCAGCCGGAGAGGGCCTACGGGCAGTCGAAGATCTCCAACCTGCTCTTCACCCTCGAGCTGCAGCGACGCCTGGAGGGCACCGGACGCCGGGCCTACGCCGCACACCCGGGCTACTCCGCGACCAACCTGCAGAGCCACACCGGCAACCCCGTCAAGCACGCCCTCATGGCGCTCGGCAACCGGATCGTCGCCCAGTCCGCGGAGGCGGGCGCGCTTCCGACCCTCTACGCGGCCAGCCAGGATCTTCCGCCGGGAAGCTACGTCGGGCCCGACGGGCTGGGCGAGTACCGGGGCAGCCCGACCCTGGTCGGCCGCACCGCGGTGGCCTCCGACCCCGACCTCGCCCGCAAGCTGTGGACCGAGTCCGAGAAGCTCACCGGAGTCTCCTGGCCACTGTGAGTCGGTAGATTTCTCGGTATGAAGCATCACCGGGGACGGCACGTCGACATCGAGTCGGTCGCGGAGCTCGACGGGCACCTGGCCGCCGGGGCGGACAGCCTGAGGGGATGGCGGCTGCGGGCGCTGGACCTGACCTCCCGTTCCGGCACCCTGCGGGAGACCGAGCTCGCCGGGGCGACGTTCCTCGGGTGCACCTTCGCACCCGGGGACGTCGACTACGCCGAGGACGAAGGTGCGCTGGTGATGCCGGTGATCCCGGAGGTCCCGGTCGACGTCTACCGCTCCCGGCTCTACACCCCCGAGGAGCTCTACGACGACGCGATCTACGCCCGGAGCCTGGACGCGAGGGCGTACGCCTGGCTGCAGCAGCCGCTCGACGCCGACGACGAGCTCGCGATCACCCTCCACGACCATGCGATCGACTCCGCACTGGAGGCGTGGGTGCGGGCACGACGCGACGAGGGGACGCGGATCGTCGGGATGATGGGCGGGCACGCGCTGCAGCGCGGCGAGGAGGCGTACGCGACCGCTGCCCGCCTCGCCCAGCACCTGGCCGGCCGTCACGTGGTCGCCACCGGCGGCGGCCCGGGAGCGATGGAGGCCGCCAACCTCGGTGCCTTCCTCGCCGGCGCTCCGAAGACCGCACTGGAGGACGCGCTCGAGACGCTGGCCACGGTGCCCTCGTTCCGGCCCTCGATCCGGGCGTGGGCGCAGGTGGCACTGGACGTACGCAACGGGGTCGAGGGCAGGCCCGGCCGGTCGTTGGGGATCCCCACCTGGCACTACGGGCACGAGCCGCCCAACGTGTTCGCCGGAGCGATCGCGAAGTACTTCCGCAACGCCACCCGCGAGGCGGTGCTGCTGGAGGTCTGTGACGGCGGGATCGTCTTCCTGCCGGGTGCCGGCGGCACGGTCCAGGAGGTGTTCCAGGACGCCTGCGAGAACTACTACGCCGACATCAGCGCGGTCGCGCCGATGGTGCTGGTCGGGCGGCGCTACTGGACCGAGGAGCTGCCGGTCTGGCCGCTCCTGCAGGCCCTCGCTCGCGGCCGCGCGATGGAGGAGCACATCCACCTCGTCGACACCGCCGAGGAGGTGCTCGAGGTCATCGCAGCTGGCGTGAGCGGATGACGTCGCGGTAGTGGTCGACGAGCGCCGCGTTCACCGCGCCCCAGGACTTGTGCGCGACGCTCTTGCGCGCCTCGCGTCCCATCCGGAGCCGCAGCTGCGGGTCGTTGTGGAGCAGCGCGACGTGGGAGCCGAGGTCGTCGCGGCTGCCGGGCTCGTAGAAGAACCCGGTGACGCCGTCGGCGACCAGGTCCAGCGGCCCGCCGGAGCGGGGCGCGACCACCGGGACGCCGGAGGCGAGCGCCTCCTGGACCGCCTGGCAGAAGGTCTCGTGGGAGCCGGTGTGCACGAACACATCGAGCGAGGCGTATGCAGCCCCCAGCTCCTCCCCCTGCAGCACGCCCATGAAGGTCGCCTTCGGGAGCAGCTGGCGCAGCTCCTTCTCCTGCGGGCCACCGCCGACGAGCACGACCTTGTAGGCCGGGTTGCGCGCCAGCGCCGCGAGCAGGTGCAGCTCCTTCTCCTGGGCCAGGCGACCGACGTACCCGACGATCGTCTCGCCGTTGGGCGCGAGCTGGGCGCGCAGGTCGTGGTTGACGCGGCTCGGGTGGAACAGCTCGACGTCGACGCCGCGCGGCCACAGGCCGGTCCGCTGCACGCCGAGACCCTCGAGCTGGGTGAGGGCCGAGGAGCTCGGCGCCAGGGTGCGGTCGGCGGCCGAGTGCGCCTGCCGGGTGAGCATCGCGGCCGCCTGGGGGCCGCCGACCGCCTTGTACTTGTCCCAGAAGCCCACGAGGTCGGTCTGGTAGATCGCCACGCTCGGGATGCCGAGCTCCTTGGCCACCAGCACCGCCTGTCGCCCGAGCAGTGCGGGCGAAGCGACGTGGACGACGTCGGGGCCGAACCGGCGCATCACCGCGCGCAGCTTGCGCCGCGTCTCGAGACCGACGCGGAAGTCCTTGTAGACCCAGAACGTCGCCCCGCGGGTGCGGGTCACCGGGAACCCGGCATACTCGTTGGGCCCGGTGGGGGCCACGACCT
The DNA here is from genome assembly GCF_042798075.1 of Nocardioides sp. NPDC057772. Lineage (NCBI taxonomy): Bacteria > Bacillati > Actinomycetota > Actinomycetes > Propionibacteriales > Nocardioidaceae > Nocardioides > Nocardioides sp. NPDC057772. The sequence continues at coordinate 4,208 of NZ_JBHVKN010000196.1, read as the reverse complement.
CGACGGTATGACCGTCGACCGCGAGATGCTCGAGGACACGGCGTACGGAGTTCGTCACGCCGTTGACCTGCGGCAGGAACGACTCCGTGACGATGAGGACACGGAGCGGCTCTGAGTTGGCGGCGACCAGCGGGACCCGATCGAGGCTGATGCTCATGTTTCCGATGGTGAGCGCCATCCGGCAACGTGATCCCCGACTTGGTTGACAGGTCGGTGAACCTACCGTGGCCAGAACCCCGTGCCGGACGACAGATAGTCCACGCGGTGTCATCAGCGGAAACGTTGCGTGACTCTCAGAAATCTGTCATCGCAACCTTCGACCGACAGAAGTCGGTGAGGTGGTGTTCCTAGGCTCGCAACGTGCTGCAAGCGGCATCGTCAAGGGGGATGTGCGCGGGCCGGGCCCTTCGGACCGGTCCGCGTACGTGGTCCTAGGCGGCGCGCCGAGGGTTGCCGCGTGCCCACTCACTTTGCCACGATCGCGGGATGACCACCGATGAGGAGCACATCCGGCCCGAAGGCGTCGACGACCTCACCGTCGAGGCGCTCGGCACCATCAGCGAGGCACTCGAGGCGATCGAGATCGCCCGCGGTCATCTGTACGCGCTGCACCGCATCACCGGCACGGCCGACCTCACCCTCGGCAAGGGCGTCCAGCAGCTGCGCGAGGCCGGCCACACCGAGCTGGCGGACACGTTCGAGCGCGATCTCGTCGGGCGCAACGTGCTCTTCGGCCGGTGGACGTTCCAGATCGTCGAGGAGTACGACGACGGCTACTACGCCACGTTCAAGCGGCTGGAGAAGGAGGCACGCGACGCCCTCGTCGGGGGCAAGCGGCACCTCTACGAGTCGGAGATGAAGGAGGCCCGCCGCACCCCAGGCCGGCACGGCCACGAGCGCCGGCCCTCGCCAGGGGCTTGATCCGGGCGGTACTCGGGCTATTCAGCGGCGGCGAGCTGGCCGCAGGCTCCGTCGATCTCCCGGCCGCGGGTGTCGCGGACGGTCGTGGAGATGCCCTTGGCCTCCAGGCGGCGTACGAACTCACGCTCGTCGGCCGGGTCGGAGGCGGTCCACTTCGAGCCAGGGGTCGGGTTGAGCGGGATCAGGTTGACGTGGACCCAGCCCCAGTCGCCGTAGCCGTTGAGGACGTCGGCGAGGAGGTCGGCGCGCCAGGCCTGGTCGTTGATGCCGCGCATCATGGCGTACTCGATGGAGACGCGGCGCTTGGTCACGCGGGCGTAGTTCCAGGCGGCCTCGACGGTCTCGGCGACCGAGAAGCGAGTGTTGATCGGGACCAGCTCGTTGCGCAGCTCGTCGTCGGGCGCGTGCAGCGAGAGGGCGAGGGTGACCGGGACGCCCTCCTCGGTGAGCTGCTTGATCCGGGGTACGAGGCCGACGGTGGAGACGGTCACGTGGCGGGCGGAGAGGCCCAGCCCCTCGGGTGCGGGCGAGGTGAGGCGGCGTACGGCGCCCATCATGGCCTTGTAGTTGGCCATCGGCTCCCCCATGCCCATGAAGACCACGTTGGAGAGGCGGCCGGGGCCGCCGGGGATCTCGCCGCTGGCCATCTGCCGCGCGGCGACGACGACCTGGTGGACGATCTCGGCGGTCGACATGTTGCGCTCGAGGCCGCCCTGGCCGGTGGCGCAGAACGGGCAGGCCATGCCGCAGCCGGCCTGGGAGGAGATGCAGACCGTGGCGCGGTCGGTGTAACGCATCAGCACGGACTCGACAAGGGCGCCGTCGAAGAGCTTCCACAGCGTCTTGCGGGTGGTGCCCTTGTCGGCCTCCTGCTGACGGATCGGCGTCATCAGGTCGGGCAGGAAGGTGTCGACGAGCTCCTGACGCTGTGCCGCGGGCAGGTCGGTCATCTTCTCGGGGTCGTCGACCAGCCGCTCGAAGTAGTGCACCGAGAGCTGCTTGGCCCGGAACCCCGGCAAGCCCGCCTCCTTCGCCGCCTCCTGGCGGCCGGCCAGATCGAGGTCGGCCAGGTGGCGCGGCGGCTTGCCGCGACCCTTGGGCGGCGCCATCACCAACGGCAGGCGGCGCCCCTCCATCGCGGCGGCCTCTGCCTCGGGGCTGTGCGGGGCCGGTACGGTCACGGGGTCGGGCTGAGTCACCCCTCCAGTGTCCCACCGGGGTGCGGCGTACGGCGAAACCTCGATCCGGCCGCCCGGTCAGCCCGTCGTGAGCAGGATCCAGAACACCGCGGCGCCGACTCCGACGACGACCACCACGGTCAGGATGATCCCCAGCCAGACGAACTGGGCCAGTCGGCGGGTCTTGCGCGGGACGAGCAGGGCCAGCGGCACCAGCAGGGTCAGCGCCACCCACGGGAACAGCTCCTCGGCCCGTTCCTGTCCGACCATCCACGTCAGCAGAGCGCCCCAGGTGCCGGGCACGAGGATCGCGTACGCGAGGCCGAGATAGAACCCGACCAGGGCCGCCACGGTGGGGTGAGAGTCGTGCAACCACGCCCACAGCCCACCGGACCCCGAGGACTCCTCCTCCGGGCCGTGATCAGCCTCGACGTCTGGATCGGGATCCACGTCGAGGTCCGCGGGACGCTGGGTCACTCTTCAACCGTAGCGCCGAAGCCCGCCGTCTTCGGTAAAGAATCGCTGCCCCGACGAACTCGGGTGAATCCGCGCGATCAGACGTCGACGGTGAACACGTCCGGGAAGCGCAGGCCTCGCCACCGGTCGAGGTCCGGCGGCGTGCCGGTGAGCTCGCTCGCCAGGACGGTCCACGCCGTGCCGTGACCGACGAGCACGACGTCCTCGCCCGTATGGGCCGAGAGGATGCCGGCCACCGCCTTGGTCACGCGGGCCCGGCACTCCTCGAGCGGCTCCCAGCCGTCGTAGGCAGGCACGGTCGGCTCCGCGAAGGCGCGCTGGACCGTGGCCTCGAAGTCATCGACCCAGGCCGCACCACGGCGGTGCTCACCCAGCGCGTCGACCACGCCGACCTCACCATCGGTGAGCAGCTGGGCGGTCTGCTGCGCCTTGGGCTCGGGCGAGGAGTACCACGCCGCACCGGCCGGGAGACGGTCGCGCAGGGCCCAGACGTCGTCGAAACCGGCCGGGTCGAGCTCCCAGCGCTCCGCGGCGACGCCGCGGACCTGGACGGGCCGGCCGTGGCGTACGAGGAAGAGCATCAGAAGACGCGCCCTCAGAAAACCGCGTAGTGGAGGATCAGCCAGACCGGGGCGACAGTCGCCAGGAGCGAGTCGAGGCGGTCCATGAGGCCGCCGTGGCCGGGGATGATCTGACTCATGTCCTTGATGCCGAGATCGCGCTTGATGACCGACTCGACCAGGTCTCCGAGGACAGCCATCACGCACGCGACCACGCCGAGCGCGACGCCGATCCACCAGGCTCCGTCGAGCAACCACACGACCAGGCCGACGCCGGTCGCGACGGTGAAGACCACCGAGCCGGCGAAGCCCTCCCAGGACTTCTTCGGCGAGATCACCGGCGCCATCGGGTGCCGGCCGAAGAGGACCCCGGCGATGTAGCCGCCGATGTCGGACATGATCGTCAGCAGGACCCAGACGATGATGCCGCGTACGCCGTCGTCGGAGAGACCGCCCGAGGTCCAGTCGCCGCCCTCGCCGAGCATGAGGGCGACGAACGAGCCCAGGAACGGCAGGTAGAACAGGGTGAGGACGGCTGCCGCCGACGTACGCACGTAGCCGTCGACTCCACGGCGCAGCACCCACAGCATGATCACCAGAGCGGTGACCGCCGTGGCCGTGACCAGCGCGTCGGCGCCCAGGAAGTAGGCGACCAGGACCATCACCGTGCCGCCGATCATCAACGGCTGCTCGGGGACGTCCATGTCCTTGGCCATCAGGCCCCGGTGGAGCTCCCAGGTCGCGGCCACGACCGCGGCGACGACGATCAGCATGAACGCCGTCTTCACGAACATCAGGCTGAGCGCGATGGCAACCAGCAGGACGACGGCGGAACCGATCGCCGCGGGCAGGTTGCGGCCGGCGCGTCCGTAGTCCTTCTTCGGCGGCTCGGAAGCTGACGAAGAAGGCGACGGCGGCGTCTGGCTCACAACGGATTCCTTCATGCTCAGGTCCTCTTTCTGGTCTCGACCCGCGGCGCTCGTGGGACTCGACTGCGTCGCTCGGTGGATCTCGACACGCGGTCGCCGCTTCGCAAGCTCAGCGGCGCGCTCGCTCGATCTTTTCGCGTTGT
>NZ_JBHVKN010000195.1:1669-9666 GCF_042798075.1 Nocardioides sp. NPDC057772 | reverse complement strand
ACCACCGAGGAGCCGGCGCCCATGTCCTTGGTGTCGAGGTTGTTCTGCACCGCGAGCACGAGGTTCTGGTTGGTGGCACCGACACCGAGGCCGACGACGGCCATGAAGGCACCGACCAGCGCGAGGTTGGTGTGCTCGTCGATCGTGCTGAGCAGGTAGAGCCCGACCGGCAGCATGATGCCGCCGAAGAGGAGGTAGCGCTTCCAGCGCCCGGTGGCGCTGATCAGGCGCCCGGTGACCATGCCGGCGACGGAGAGCCCGAGCACCATGCAGATCGACATCAGGCCGGCATGGGTCGGCGTCATCCCGCGGGCGGTCTGGAAGTACTGCTGCAGGTAGACCGTCGCGCCGAACATGCCGGCGCCGACGAAGAACGAGGCGCACGTGGAGAGCACCATGGTGCGGTCGCGGAAGAGCCGCAGCGGGATGATCGGCTCCGCGGCGAACCTGCCCTCGACCAGGATCGCGACGGCGAGCACGACGACGCTGCCGGCGACCATGACGTACGACATCGGCGAGGCCCACTCGAAGGACTCGCCGCCCAGCGTGACCCAGATGAGCAGCATCGAGACACCGGCGACCAGCAGGAACGCACCGAGGTAGTCGATGCTGACCTCGCGGCGTACGTGCGGGAGGTGCAAGGTCTTCTGCAGCAGGATGAAGGCGACCACGGCGAACGGGACGCCGACGTAGAAGACGCCCGGCCAGCCGACCGGCGAGTCGACGATCACGCCGCCCACGAGCGGGCCGATGACCGTGGCCAGGGCGAAGACGGCGCCGATGTAGCCGGAGTAGCGACCGCGCTCACGCGGGGAGACGATCATCGCGATGATCACCTGGATCAGCGCGACGATGCCACCCATACCGAGGCCGGCAATCACCCGGCCGGTGATGATGACCGGCATCGACGGAGCCAGACCGCAGATCGCGGAGCCGACGATGAACAGCCCGAGCGCGACCTGGACCAGGACCTTCTTGTTGTAGAGGTCGGCGAGCTTTCCCCAGATCGGCGTGGTCGCGGTCATCGCCAGCATGCTCGAGACGACGATCCAGGTGTAGCCACCCTGGGTGCCGTCGAGGTCGGTGACGATCCGCGGCAGCGCGTTGGCGACCGAGGTGCTGGACAGCATGGCGACGAAGAGCGCCATCAGCAGGCCCGAGAGGACCTCCATGATCTGGCGGTGGGACATCTCCGGCGCCGCGACGGCCGGCGAAGGCTGCTGGGACTCTGACAAGTGTGGGCTCGGCTCTCACGAGAAACTGGTTGAATATCGTCAACCAATGTACCTGCGTTTAGTTGCTAAACGCAACTTGTCCCTGTGTGGAGCGATCGGCGCCCGAAAACGGGGCGACCCGCAGGCGGGCCAGGTGGCCGTCCCGGTGGATGAGTCCGGTACGCCTGCGGGTCGGGTGGCTGCCGTTGGATTGCCAGCTCCCCATCCATGGTTGGAGGGCTGCTAGCGAGCAGCCACCTCACGCATCCAATCGTTCTTCATCTGATCGGATCACCTCCTTTCCCGTGTGCCTCAACGGTAGGCGCCGGGCCGTCGCGGAATCAAAGGGTTTTATCGCTGGTCAGGCAGGCTCCTCGACCAGGGGGTGGCTGAACTGCGACTGGTAGAGCTCGGCGTACGCCCCACCTGCCTCGAGCAGCTCGGCGTGGTTACCCTGCTCGACGATCGCGCCGTCGCGCATCACCAGGATCAGGTCGGCGTCGCGGATCGTGGAGAGCCGGTGGGCGATCACGAAGGAGGTGCGGTCCGAGCGCAGCGCCGCCATGGCGTGCTGCAGCAGCAGCTCGGTGCGGGTGTCGACCGAGGAGGTCGCCTCGTCGAGGATCAGCAGCGACGGCTCGGCGAGGAAGGCCCGCGCGATCGTGACCAGCTGCCGCTCGCCCGCCGACAGGTTGCCGCCCTGGTCGGTGATCAGGGTGTCGTAGCCGTCCGGGAGCGAGTGCACGAACCTGTCGACGTACGTCGCCCGGGCCGCCTCGAGGAGCTCCTCGTCGGTCGCGGACGGACGGCCGTAGCGGATGTTGTCGCGGATCGTGCCCTCGAAGAGCCAGGTGTCCTGGAGCACCATGCCGGTGCGGCCCCGCAGGTCGGCGCGGGGCATCGAGGCGATGTCGACGCCGTCCAGGGTGATCCGGCCGCCGTCCAGCTCGTAGAACCGCATGATCAGGTTCACCAGCGTGGTCTTGCCGGCACCGGTCGGGCCGACGATCGCGACGGTCTGCCCGGGGCGGGCCACCAGCGACAGGTCCTCGATGAGCGGCTTGTCCGCGTCGTAGGCGAACGAGACGTGCTCGAAGCGGACCTCGCCGGCGCCGGCGGAACCCGTCCGGGGTGCGCCGACCTCGGCCGACTGCTCCTCGGCGTCGAGCAGCTCGAAGACGCGCTCGGCCGAGGCGACTCCCGACTGGAGCAGGTTCATCATCGAGGCGAGGGTGGTGATGGGCTGGGTGAACTGGCGCGAGTACTGGATGAAGGCCTGCAGCTCCCCCAGGCTCAGCGCGCCGCTGGCCACGCGGAGCGACCCGACGACGCAGACCACGACGAACATCAGGTTGCCGACGAACATCATCAGCGGCATCAGGATCCCGCTGATGAACTGGGCCTTGAAGGCGGCGTCGAAGAGCTTGTCGTTCTCCTCGGCGAAGGTCTTCTCGACCTCCTCCTGACGGCCGAAGACCTTGACCAGGTCATGGCCCGAGAAGGTCTCCTCGATGTGGCCGTTGAGCTTGCCGGTGTGGCGCCACTGGGCCACGAACTGACCCTGCGACCGCTTCATCACCGCGCCGGTCACGACCAGTGAGACCGGCACCGCGAGCAGCGCGATCAGGGCCAGGACCGGGCTGATCCAGAACATCATGAACAGCACCGTGACCAGCGTGAACAGCGCGGTCAGCACCTGGCTGAAGGTCTGCTGCAGGGTCTGGCTGATGTTGTCGATGTCGTTGGTGACCCGGCTGAGCAGCTCGCCTCGCGGCTGCTTGTCGAAGTAGGACAGCGGGACGCTGTGCACCTTCTTCTCGACGTCCTCGCGCAGTCCCTTCACGGTGCCCTGGACGACCGAGTTGAGGATCCAGCCCTGCGCGAAGGAGAGCATCGAGGCGACCAGGTAGACGATGAGCACGACCAGCAACGCGTTGCGCAGGGCGTCGAAGTCGACGCCGTGGCCGGGGTTGACGTAGTCCATCCCGGAGAGCATGTCGGCGAGCTTGTCGTCACCCTGCGCCCGCAGGCCCTCGACCGCCTCCTCCTGGGTCACCCCCGCCGGCAGCTCCCGGGAGAAGACGCCGCCGAAGATGATGTTGGTCGCCTTGCCGAGCAGCAACGGACCCAACGACATCAGCGTCACGCTGATCGCAGCCAGGACGATGGTGGCGAAGGCATGGATCTTGTAGGGCGCCATCCTCCTCAGGAGGCGCTTCGCCGAAGGGACGAAGTTCATCGCCTTGTCCCCCACCGCGCCGCCGGCGCCCATCGGGCCGGGGCCGCCCTGGGGACGTACGATCCGCTCGGTCTTCTTCATGGTCTCGCTCATGCGGCGGCCTCCTCGAATGCTGACCGAGGTACCTCGGCGTGGATACAGTTCCTTCGCGGAATTCCACGAAGGCAGTGATCATTCACCGAGTTACCTCGGTGAGCATTCCGCCGCTCGCTCATGCCGCCGCCTCCTCTGCGCTGAGCTGGGAGGAGACGATCTCCTGGTAGGTGGCGTTGCCGGCGAGCAGCTCCTCGTGGGTGCCCTCACCGACGATGGCGCCGTCCTCGAGCACGAGGATCTTGTCGGCGTCGCGGATGGTGGAGACGCGCTGGGCGACCACGATGACCGTGGCGTTGCGGGTCTCGGGGGCGAGCGCGGCGCGGAGCCGGGCGTCGGTGGCGACGTCGAGCGCGGAGAACGAGTCGTCGAAGAGATAGATGTCGGGCCTCCTCACCAGTGCGCGGGCGATCGCCAGACGCTGCCGCTGACCGCCGGAGACGTTGGTGCCGCCCTGGTCGATCTCGGCGTCGAGACCGGTGCCACCCTCGGGCGCCATCCGCTCGACGAAGTCGCGCGCCTGAGCGACCTCGAGCGCGTGCCAGAGCTCCTCGTCGGTGGCATCCGGCTTGCCGTGGAGCAGGTTGGACCGGACGGTGCCGGTGAACAAGAAGGCCTTCTGCGGCACCAGCCCGAGAGTGCTGCGGAGGGTGGCCGGGTCGAGGTCGCGTACGTCGATCCCACCGACGCGCACGACCCCGGCCGTCGCGTCGAAGAGCCGTGGGATGAGCCCCAGGAGGGTCGTCTTGCCGGCGCCGGTGGAGCCGATGATCGCGACGGTCTGCCCCGGCCGGGCCTCGAAGGTGAGGTCGTGGAGGACGGGGTGGTCGGCGCCGGGGTAGGTGAAACCGGCACCGGTCAGGTCGACGTGCCCGCGCCGGGAGATCTCGGTGATGCCGGCACTCGGCGGCGTCACCGACGTCTCGGTGTCGAGCACCTCGGCGATCCGGTCGGCGCAGACGGCCGCACGCGGCACCTGCATGAGCATGAACGTGCCCATCATGATCGACATCAGGATCTGCATCAGGTACTGCAGGAAGGCGGTCAGCGGGCCGACCTGCATCACTCCGTTGTCGACCCGGATGCCACCGAACCAGATCACCGCGACGCTGGCCACGTTGATGACCAGCATCATCAGCGGGAACATCGTCGACATCCAGCGCCCGGCCCGCAGCGCGACGTCGGTGAGCTCGTCGTTGGCCTTCGCGAACCGCGCGGTCTCCTGGCGCTCGCGCACGAACGCGCGGATGACCCGGATGCCGGTGATCTGCTCGCGCAGGATGCGGTTGACCGCGTCGATGCGCTCCTGGACCTTGCGGAAGTTGGGGACCATGCCGCGGACGACCACGGCCATGGAGAGCAGCAGCGCCGGGATGACGACCGCGAGCAGCCAGGAGAGACCGGCGTCCTCCTGGATGGCCATCACGACACCGCCGACCATCATCATCGGCACCATCACCGCGAGCGTGCAGGTCAGCACGGCGAGCATCTGCACCTGCTGGACGTCGTTGGTGGTCCGGGTGATCAGCGACGGGGCGCCGAAGCGGCCGACCTCGCGAGCGCTGAAGGAGCCGACCTTCGCGAAGATCGCCGCCCGCAGGTCGCGGCCGAAGCTCATCGAGCTGCGTGCCGCGAAGTAGACGCTGGCGATCGAGCACAGGATCTGCACCAGCGCCACGCCGAGCATGATCGCGCCGATGCGCATGATGTAGTCCGTGTCGCCCGCGGCCACGCCCTTGTCGATGATGTCGGCGTTGAGGCTGGGCAGCAGCATGAAGGCCGAGGTCGAGAAGAGCTGCAGGATCGCGATGACGACCAGGAATCTCTTGTACGGGAGCAGGTAGTCCCGGAGCAGTCGGAGAAGCATTCAGGGGGTCTCTCTGGTCAGGATGCCACCGAGCAGCACGTCGATGACGTCCTCGGTGCTCAACGGCTGGTTCGTTCGGTTCAGACCGGGGAGCCAGGCCCCGATCGTGAGGCTGCGCAGCACCAGCGCGGCCTTGCGCGGGGGCAGCCGCAGCTCGTTCGCGTGCGGCTCGAAGACGAGCCTCGTCAGGTTGTCGATGAGGGCCTTGTTGGCCTCGATGACGAACCTCGGCGGACCGTGCGGATGACGTACGCCCTCGGGGTCGCACTCCTCCTCCATCACGGCCGAGCGCACCGCCATCATGACCAAGACGCCGCGCTGCGAGCCCGCTGCCAGCAGGTCGATGACGGCACGGAGCTTGTCCTCGATGTCGGCCTTCTCCTCGACGACCTCCGCCATGGACTCCTCCGTCCGCACGGGGTCGAAGACGTTCTCCGCCACCGCCCGGTAGAGCTCCCGCTTGTCGCGGAAGTGGCGGAAGATCGTGCCCTCGGCCACCCCCGCCGCTTCCGCGATCAGCCGCGTGGTGGTCGCCGTGCCGTGCTCGATCAGCAGCGTCTCGGTCGCCGCGATGATCGCCGCGCGGCGGTCGGCTGCGGGGATCGGCTTCGCCCGCGTACGTCGTTCGTCCACATCCACGAGAGTATGTGAGTGAGCACTCACTCACAACTCGATTATCGGGTGGGTGCTCCCGCCAAACCCTGTTCGACCGGATGCGGACTAGGGCATGCTGGGCCCCACTGTCGGGCCGACAAGGGCCGTGACAGCGGTGGTCCCGACAATCTCGACCACCGAATCCGGAATGGAGACAGCATGCGTAGGTTGTTGACAGGTGCGACCGCGGTCGCGCTGGGGGTCACCGGCACCCTCGTCATGGCGAACTCGGGCAGCGCCACCTCCGACCAGGAGGTCCGCTATGTCGTGGCATATGCCGAGGGATCCTCGGCCGCCACCGCTCGCGCCGCCGTGAAGGCGGCCGGGGGCGAGATCGTCTCGGAGAACAGTGCCATCGGTGTCGCGACGGTCACCGCGGGCGAGGACTTCGCCGAGGCGGCCAACGCCTCGAGCGCCCTCGTCGGCGCGGCCCAGGACAGGATCGTGGGCGCCACCACCCCTGATGCGGCGAGCAAGGCCCGCAAGCAGGAGGTGTCGAAGGTCGAGACCGAGTTCCGCGGTGGCAAGGGCACCGCGCCCAAGACCCCGAAGCCCAAGGGGTCCTCGGAGCCGCTCTCCGGTCTGCAGTGGGACATGGAGCAGATCCACGCCGGGGAGGCCAACGAGACCGAGCGCGGCGAGGGTGTCCGCGTCGGCATCATGGACACCGGTGTCGACGGGTCGCACCCCGACATCGCGCCCAACTTCGACGCCCGCCTGAGCCGCAACTTCACCACCGACATCCCGGTCGACGCCAACGGCGCCCCGGTCGACGGTCCGTGCGAGGACGAGCCCGACGCCTCCTGCGAGGACGCGGCCGACGTCGACGAGAACGGCCACGGCACCCACGTCGCCTCGACCATCGCCTCGCCGGTCAACGGCGTCGGCATCACCGGCGTCGCCCCGGAGGCCGACATCGTCAACCTCCGCGTCGGCCAGGACTCCGGCTACTTCTTCTTGCAGCCCTCGGTGGACGCGCTGACCTACGCCGGCCGCAACGGCATCGACGTGGTCAACATGAGCTACTACGTCGACCCGTGGCTGTTCAACTGCACCAGCCACCCGGCCGACTCCCCCGAGGACCAGGCCGAGCAGATCACGATCATCACCGCGATGCAGCGTGCCCTCGACTACGCCCGCTCGCGCGGCGTGACCCTCGTCGCCGCCGCCGGCAACCAGGCGATCGACTACACCAAGCCGCAGACCGACGCCAGCAGCCCCGACTACGCCAGCGAGCCCGGCGAGGCCGCGTACGTCCGTGACCTGCTCGACCCGGAGTCCTGCGTCTCCATGCCGACCGAGGGTGACGGGGTCATCGCGGTCAGCTCCACCGGCCCGTCCGAGCGCAAGTCCTACTACTCCAGCTACGGCGACGGCTTCGTCGACGTCGCGGCGCCGGGTGGCGACGCGTACGACACCGCGGACCGCAAGCGCGACTTCGCCGCCACCATCCTGGCCGCCTACCCGTACGACCTGGCCGTGGCCGAGGGCGCGATCGACCCGGCGACCGGTGAGGTCCTGGTCCCGTGGGCCGTCGCGGACTGCTCCAGCGGCGAGTGCTCCTACTACCAGTACCTGCAGGGCACCTCGATGGCGTCCCCGCACGCCGCTGGCGTGGCGGCGCTGATCGTCGGCGAGTACGGCAGCAGCGACCGTTCCGGCAAGAAGCTCTCGCCCAACAAGGTCGAGAAGATCCTGCTCAGCTCGGCCACCGACAAGGCCTGCCCGGTCCCGGCGGACTTCACCTACGTCCGCCACCTGCCCAACGGCAACACGGCGACCTCGACCCACACCTGTGAGGGTGGCGAGGCCCCGAACGGCTTCTACGGCAGCGGCATCGTCAACGCCGAGGCGGCGGTTTCGCGCTGACCCTCGTGCAGGGATACCCGGTTAACCGGGTATCCCTGCACTTCTCTGGCATTGCAACACC
>NZ_JBHVKN010000195.1:0-1659 GCF_042798075.1 Nocardioides sp. NPDC057772 | reverse complement strand
CGGTTTACCCCGCGGGCCATCCCCCCCGGCGGGGGGGGGGTTTGCGCCCGCCCCGGGGGGCTGGTCACCCTGTCACCCCGTCAACCCCCCCACTTCTCTGGCATTGCAACACCTGAGAAGTGCAGGTTTCCCCGGTTAACCGGGGATTCCTACCCCTTTCGCTCGCGGACGAACGCGACCCGGCCGGCCCACACCATGCGTGTGGGCCGGCTTCGTTTGTGCGCCTCAGTCCAGACCGGCGTCGTGCTGCTCCTTGATGTACTCCCAGTCGCGATCGCTCAGCAGAGGCGCGTCCGGGAGACCGTCGAGAGCGGTGTCGTCACGTCGGACCGGGACGCCGCCCGCGCCGATCACCGCGTCCAGGACCTTCATGTCGCTCAGCGGCGCACCCGGATGGGCACGGAGCCAGTGCTTCACGTCTTCTGCGAGCCGGTGCCACCAATGTTCATGCTCACTCATGATCCGATGATGGCACCGTCGGATGAACAGCGCGTACGCTACGGCGGGAGGCTCAGATCTCGCGGATGACCGCGACCTGGCCGGCACGGACCAGGTGTGGTCCGCCGTCGTTGCCGGAGAGCAGGTCGGTGCCCCGGACGGGGACGATGACCGCCTCGTGGGTGTGGTTGATGACGAAGACGTACGTCCCCTGGTCACCGACGCGCCGGATCGCCTCGACGCCCTCGGGGAGGCCGCCCACGACCGGCTTGGTCGTGGTGAAGACCTGGCTGGCCAGGGTGTCGAGGGAGTCGGGGGTGAGCTCGGTGCCGACGTACCAGGCTGTGCCCTTGCCGACGCGGCGCCGGGTGACGGCGGGGTCGCCGGCGCAGTCGCCGGTGGCGTACGCAGCCACGACATCGGCCCCGACGGCGCGGCCGCGCTCGCTCCAGATCATGGCGGTGCCATAGGCGGTCAGCGGGATCTCGTCGCCCTCGGGAAGCGGGCAGAACTCCTCGATCCGCACCCCGAGCAGGTCGGTGAGACCGCCCGGGTAGCCGCCGAGCCGGATGTGGTCGTGCTCGTCGACGATGCCGGAGAAGTAGGTGGCGACCAGGGTGCCGCCGGCCTCGACGAAGGCGGTGAGACGGCCGATGGCCTCGTCGGAGAGCAGGTACTGCACGGGCAGGACCACCACGTCGTAGCCGTCGAGCGGGTCGGTGGGACCGATGATGTCGACGCCGAGGTTGCGCGCCCAGCAGGCACGGTGCCAGGCCCGCGCGGTCGCCATCGGGTCGACGTCGACCGACGGGTGCGAGTCGAAGGTCGCCGCCCACCACGACTCCCAGTCGAAGCAGATCGCGACGCTGGCCTGCGCCACCCGGGTGCCGGCGACCTCGGCGATCGCGGACAGGTCCGCCCCGAGGCGTACGACATCCCGCCAGACCCGGCTCTCGGTGCCGGTGTGCGGGACCATCGCGGAGTGGAACTTCTCCGCGCCACCGCGCGAGGCGCGCCACTGGAAGAACAGCGCTCCGTCGGCGCCGCGCGCGACGTGCTGGAAGGAGTTGCGGCGCATCTCGCCGGCGGTCTTGGCGATGTTGCGCGGCTGCCAGTTGACCGCGGACGTGGAGTGCTCCATCAGCAGCCACGGCTCGCCGTGGGCCCACGACCGGGTCAGGTCGGCGGTCATCGCGAGCTGCTGCGTGCGGTCCTCGTCCT
>NZ_JBHVKN010000194.1:0-9674 GCF_042798075.1 Nocardioides sp. NPDC057772 | reverse complement strand
CCGAACGAGCCGGGCCAGATCACCTGCACCGCGGCGTAGAGGTAGGCAAACGCCCAGGCCACCACCGTGAACGCGGCTCCGGTCGCGAAGAGCTCGTCGCGGGTCACCACGTCGTCGTGGAAGAGATAGCGGATCATCGCGTAGGAGACGAACAGGTAGAACGGCACGTGGAAGAAGGCCGAGGCCAGCACCACCCAGCCCTCGTCGGGCACGACCGACTCCCACACCGCGAAGATCATCGCCGGACCGCCGAAGATGCAGGCTGCCCAGGAGAAGGCCGGGGTGAGGCGTACGGCAGCGACGGCCGCCAGCAGGAGCAGCAGCTGGAGCACGCCGAGCCCGGCGCGGCCGGCCGTGGATCCGTCGAGGAACGGGTAGGCCAGGACAGCGACCAGCTGGCCGAGCAGCAGTACGGCGGAGGGGTGGTCACGCATCGCCCTGATCACGTTCGTCACAACCGCCCACCCTAGGACCCCGTGGGCCAGTAGCGTCGACACCATGCGCGCAGCCATCGCCCTCGCCTCCGTGGTCGCTCTCGGGCTCTCGACCGCCGCCTGCGCCGGAGACCCCTCTCCGGCCACCACCCCGCCGCCGCTCAACCCATCGGGCTCGGCCAGTGCACCCGCGAGTCCCTCCTCGTCGACCCCTGCGGCGGTCCTACCGACCTCCGACCGGGTGCCCACGCTCGACGTCCAGGTGGCGGGCGACGGGCTCGACCACCCGTGGGACGTCGCCGACATCGGCGAGGACCGGTACCTGATCACAGAGCGCGACCGGGCGGTGCTGGCGCTGATCGAGGGCGGGCAGCGGCGGGAGATCCCGCTGGAGGACCACGACGTCTGGGTCTCCGGTGAGACCGGCCTGATGGGACTCGAGATCGACCCCCGCTTCGCCGAGAACCGCCGCATCTACACCTGCCAGGGCTGGAACGGAGGTGAGGACGTACGCGTGATCTCCTGGACCCTCGACGCCGGGCTGACCAGCGCCACCCAGGAGCGGACCCTGATCGACGGCCTCCCCACGAGCTCGGGACGACATGGTGGTTGCCGGCTGCTGATCAGCGCGGACGGTGCGCTGTGGGTCGGCACCGGCGATGCCGCGACCGCGGAGAACCCGCGCAGCCTCGACTCGCTCGGCGGGAAGACACTCCGGCTCGACCCGCGGACCGGGGAGCCCTGGCCGGGCAACCCCTGGGCGGGCGACGAAGGACCCCGACGATTCATCACGAGCTTCGGCCACCGCAACGTCCAAGGGCTGGCACAGCGGGCAGACGGCACCATCTGGTCGATCGAGCACGGCTCCGACCGCGACGACGAGGTCAACCAGATCACCCTGGGCGGCGACTACGGCTGGAACCCGGGCTCAGGCTACGACGAGTCGGTGCCGATGACCGACCAGAGCCTGCCCGGCGAGCAGATCGAAGCGGCGTGGAGCTCGGGCAACCCGACCGTGGCCACCGGCGGCGGCACCTTCATCCCGGTCCAGGACCGGTGGGGAGCCTACGGCGGGGCGCTCGCCGTCGCCGTGCTCAAGGACCAGGAGCTGCGAATCCTCTCCTTCGACGAGTCCGGCAAGCTCACCGACGACAGCTCGCCCGAGGCCCTGCACGACCACGGGCGGCTGCGTACGGTCTCGCTGGCGGCCGACGGGGACCTCCTCGTCACCACCGACAACGGTGGCGGCGAGGACGTCCTGCTGCGGGTCACACCGCGCTGAGGATCACTTGTCCTCGGTGCCCGCGCCGCCCTCCCAGGCCTTGTCCTCCTTGTCCCAGCGCTCATTGTTCTCCTGCACCTTCTGCAGTGCCAGGGACGCTTCGGCGTGGGAGGCGTAGGGACCGAGCCGGTCCTTGGCCTTGCAACCCTCGTAGGGCTCGACGGTCTTGTGCTTGAGGCAGTAGTAGAACTCGCCCGCGTGCTCGTCGCTCATGCCGCCACCTCCGTAGCGCAAGCGCCAGGATACGGACGCGGCGGCATGATGACCTGATTGCTCGTTCGCTGACGCTCACTCATGTTGCCAACCTACCGTTGTGCGAGATGTTCGCGTGGGCAACAGCGCTGTTACACGGATTTCAGTAGGTTGCCAGCATGAGCCAGATGTTCGACGCCTACGAGACTCGAGATCCGGCCTACGACGAGATGTTCGCCGGCAGCGAGCTGCGGCCTCCCTACCAACGGCTCGGTGACTCCTTGGGCAGGCTCAGCGCGTCGGAGCTGATCAGCCGGGTCGAGGCGATGCACGCCAGCTATCTCGACCAGGGCGTCACGTTCGACATCGGCGGCGAGGAACGGGCCTTCCCGCTCGACATCGTGCCGCGGGTCATCGAGCGCGACACCTGGTCCACGATCGACAAGGGCGTCCAGCAGCGGGTCAAGGCGCTGGAGCTGTTCCTCGCCGACGTCTACGACGAGGGCAAGGTCTTCGACGACGGGGTGATCCCGCGCGAGGTGATCACGACCTCCAGCCACTATCACCGCGCTGCCGCGGGGGTGCACCCGCCCAACGGCGTACGCGTCCAGGTCTCCGGCATCGACCTGGTCCGTGACAACGTCGGCGAGTTCCGCGTGCTGGAGGACAACGTCCGGGTCCCGTCGGGCGTCTCGTACGTGATGACCAACCGCCGCGCGATCTCGGCCGCGCTCCCGGAGACGATCGCCGAGCACCGGATCCGGCCGGTGGCCAACTACCCGCAGAAGCTCCTCGCGGCGCTGCGCGCGGCAGCTCCGGCCGGCGTCGCCGACCCGACCGTGGTCGTGCTGACGCCCGGGGTCTACAACGGCGCCTACTTCGAGCACGCGCTGCTGGCCCGGACGATGGGGGTCGAGCTCGTCGAGGGACGTGACCTGGTCTGCCGCAACGGGCAGGTGCTGATGCGTACGACCAAGGGGCTGGCCCCGGTCCATGTCATCTACCGGCGCATCGACGACGAGTTCCTCGATCCGGTGCACTTCCGGCCCGACTCGATGCTCGGCTGCGTGGGGCTGATCGACGCCGCCCGGATGGGCAACGTGACGCTGGCCAACGCGGTCGGCAACGGGGTCGCCGACGACAAGCTCGTCTACACCTACATGCCCGACATCATCCGCTACTACCTGGCGGAGGATCCGATCATCAAGAACGTCGACACCTGGCGGATGGGCGACGTCTCCTCCCGCGAGGAGGTCCTCGACCGGCTCGACGAGCTGGTCCTCAAGCCCGTCGACGGCTCCGGCGGCAAGGGCATCGTGATCGGGCCGACGGCCTCGGCGCGCGAGCTCGAGGTGCTGCGCGGCAAGATCCTGGACGACCCCCGCTCCTGGATCGCGCAGCCGGTGGTGCAGCTCTCGACGGTCCCGACCTTCATCGAGGGACATCTCGGAGCGCGGCATGTGGACCTGAGGCCGTTCGCGGTCAATGATGGCGACAAGGTCTGGGTTCTTCCCGGTGGCCTGACTCGGGTGGCGCTCGCCGAAGGCGAGCTGATCGTGAACAGCTCCCGTGGCGGCGGCTCCAAGGACACCTGGGTGCTCGCCGGACCGACGTCGCCCCGGCCGACCGGTCAGGGGCAGAGCCAGGGTCAGTCCCAAGCGCAGGGGGTTGCGTGATGCTGAGTCGCATCGCCGAGTCGATGTTCTGGATCGGTCGCTACGTCGAGCGCGCCGAGGACACCGCACGGATACTCGACGTACAGACCCAGCACATCCTCGAGGACGCCGCCACCGACGAGGAGACGGCCTGCCGCTCGTTGCTCGCAGGGATGGGCGTCGAGATCCCTCCGACCGAGAAGGTCGGCCTGCCGCAGACTCTGGACATGCTGGCGTACGACACCACCGCACCGACCTCGATGGCCTATGCACTGGGGGCAGCCCGGGAGGCGGCCAGGGGCGCGCGCGAGACGCTCTCGGTGCCGTTGTGGGAGGCGCTGAACACCACCTACCGGGCCATCCCGGCCGGGCAGTTCAAGCACATGCGGGCGCCGTTCGTCTTCGGCTGGGTGCGCGACCGGGTCGCCCAGATCAACGGCACCGCCGACGCCACCATGATGCGTGACGAGTCCTGGCAGTTCCTGATGCTGGGCCGCTACGTCGAGCGCGCCGACATGACCTCGCGCCTGGTCGCGACCACCTCCTTGACGAGCGCCGGCGGCGCGTCGCAGTGGAACTCGACGCTGCGCGCCTGTGGTGCCTACGACGCGTTCCTGCGGGTCAACAAGGGGGTCGAGACCGAGCAGGCGGCCGCGGAGTTCCTGCTGCTCGACCGGATCTTCCCGCGCTCGGTGGTGCATGCGCTGCAGCGTGCCGAGGGCGCGCTGGACACGCTGGAGGGCACGACCCGGAGGGCCGGCTTCTCCGACGAGGCCCACCGTCTGATCGGCCGGATGCGGGCGTCGCTGGAATACCGCTCGCTCCACGACCTGCTGGCCGACCTGCCCACCGAGATGGAGCGGCTCCAGGTCACCTGCGCCGAGGCCACCGAGGCGGTCACCAAACGCTACTTCGCCGGCGCCGAGGCACTGGCGTGGCAGCCGGTCTGAGGAGTCTGATCGAGATGAGCATGCAGTTCCGCATCGTGCACACCACGACGTTCAGCTACGACGGGCAGGCGGTCGCCTCCTACAACCAGGCGCGGTTGACTCCCCTGACCACGCCCAACCAGATCCTGGTCCACCACCGGCTCGACGTCTCGCCGAAGCCGTGGACCTACGAGTACAAGGACTACTTCGGCAACGAGGTCACCGCGATCGAGGTGCTCGAGGCGCACCGGGCGCTGAAGGTCTCCGCGACCAGCACCGTCCAGGTCTCCCGCGAGCCCGGGCCGGTGCCCGTGCTCACCTGGGAGGAGGCCGCGCTGCCCGGAGTCACGGACCGGTACGTCGAGTTCCTCGGGCTGCCCGAGCACGTGGCGCCGGGCGAGGAGCTCGCCGCCCGGGCGAAAACCATCGCGGCCACGGCCGGGCTTCCGGGCGAGGCCGCGCTCGAGATCGGCCGGGCGGTCGCCGAGGCCGCGCCGTCCGATGCCACTCACCGGCTGCTGGGCGCGCTGCGTACGGTCGGGATCCCGGCGCGCTACGTCTCCGGCTACGTCTACCCCGGCGGTGCCCACTCCTGGGTGGAGTGGTGGGACAACGGGTGGCACGGCATCGACCCCGCCACCGGCACCGAGCCCGGCGACGCCTACGTCGGTGTGGCCACGGGTCGCGACCACACCGACGTCAAGCCGCTGGGCGGGATCTACTCCGGCCCCGCGGAGCCGACCGTCGAGGTCAGCGTCGAGATGACGCGTCTGTCCTAGTCGAGGTCAGAGGGAGGACTCCGCCGAGAGCGCGTTGATCACCTTCGCCAGCGCGATGTCACGGCTGGTGACCCCGCCGGCGTCGTGGCTGGTCAACCGGATCTCGACGTAGGGATAGCGCAGATCGATGTCGGGGTGGTGGTTGGCCTCCTCGGCCTTCGCACCGATCGCGTTGACCAGCGAGAGACCGGTGACGAAGTCCCCGGTCTCCACGCGGGCGACGATGCTGTCGGCCTCGCCGGAGGCGTCGAAGGTCCAGCCCGGCAGCTCCTCTCGGGCTACCTGCTCGGCGGTGAGAGTCGTGGTGTCAGGTTCCATGACTCCACCCTCTCACTCCACGCTCACTCCACGCTCACTCCTCGCGCTGGGCCAGCCGGTTGCGTACGCGGTAGACGGCCGCGTGGTGGTCGTAGTCGTCGCTCATCACGGCCGCCAGGCGCAGCGGGCCGAGGGCGTCCTCGAGACGGTCCTGACGCTCGAGCACGCGACCGAGGGAGTGCTGGCTCCAGGCGTCGCTCGGGTCGCGTTCGACGAGCCAGCGCAGCTCCGCCTCCGCCTTGGCGAGCTGAGCCCGGAGCATGTAGGCCCACGCGCGCATGCTCCGCAGCCCGATGTTGTCGGGGTCGTCGGCGAGCGCCGGCTCCAGGATCTCCAGCGCCTCCACCGGGAAGCGCCGCGAGAGCAGGTCGTGGGCCGTCCGGTAGGCGGTCTCGTGGGCGGTCTGGCCCGGGAAGACGACGGCCGGGGCCACGTACTCGAACTCTTCGTTCTCGGTCATCACACCCTCCGAACGTGATACCCCACCACGGTATTCCATCTGCGCCCGCGATGGGAGCACCATGGTGACGGTTAGGAGGTGAACGCGCATGCACGCATCAGTCGGTGACCACCTCGTCGTCATGGGACAGCACGTCGGCGACCACGTTCGGGAGGCCGAGATCATCGAGGTCAGCCACCCCGACGGCAGCCCGCCCTACCTCGTACGCTGGAGCGACAGCGATCACGAGTCGCTCGTCTTCCCCGGTCCGGATGCCCACATCGAGCCGGCCTCGCACTAGACTTTTCCTGCGGACGGGCTGGCCGGGCGATCGCGTCGTAGAGATACGTCGAGGAAAGTCCGGGCTCCACAGGACAGGGTGGTGGCTAACGGCCACCCGGGGTGACCCGCGGGACAGTGCCACAGAGAACAGACCGCCTCTACCCTCCAGGTAGCGGTAAGGGTGAAACGGTGGGGTAAGAGCCCACCAGTCCTCGTGGTGACACGAGGAGCTAGGTAAACCCCACCCGGAGCAAGACCAGACAGCGTACGTTTGAGGGCGGTCCGTCCGAGTGCGCGGGTAGGTCGCTAGAGGCCATCGGCAACGATGGTCCGAGATGGATGGTCGCCGATCACAGAACCCGGCTTACAGGCCAGCCCGTCCGCATCTCACCGGGCCAGGGATGCTGCCGGCTGCCGAAAGGGCGTGATGCGGGTTGGGTGACCAGGCAGAGTAGTTCGTAGCACGCGGCGCACTCGCCGGGTTGCTGCTTTCGCACTGCCCGCACGACCCGACCTGCCCACCGCGGCATCCGAACGCCCTGCGCGTCCTGGTGACCTCGGCTGATCCGACAGGAGACGTGAGATGGACCCGACCACCGCGATCGCCCGCTTCGACAGAGTCCGGGCTGACACCGAACTCCTCGCAGCACCCCTCTCGCCCGAGGACCAGACCGTCCAGTCGATGGCGGATGTCTCCCCCACCAAGTGGCATCGCGCGCACGTGACCTGGTTCTTCGAGACCTTCGTGCTCGCCGAGAACGAGGCTGGCTTCGCACCGTTCCAGGACCAGTACTGGTTCCTCTTCAACAGCTACTACGAGCAGGTCGGTCCACGGTACGCACGGCCGATGCGTGGCGTGATCAGCCGCCCCGGCGCGCACGAGGTCGGCGATTACCGGCGCAATGTCGACAACCGGGTCAGGGACCTGCTCGACCGCGTGGACGAGGGCACCTTCGCCAAGCTCGCCCCGACCATCGAGCTCGGCTTCCACCACGAGCAGCAGCACCAAGAACTGCTGCTCATGGACATCAAGCACGTGCTGTCGCTCAACCCGCTGCAGCCGGCCTACGCAGGGCGGCCGGCCGAAGGCGACGGGAGCGATCGGCTGGGGTGGGTCGACATCGACGGCGGCCTGGTCGAGATCGGTTCCGACGGAGGCGGCTTCTGCTTCGACAACGAGCTTCCGCGGCACCAGCAGTGGCTGGAGCCGTACCGGCTCGCCGACCGGCTGATCACCAACGGCGAGTGGCTGGAGTTCATCGCCGACGGGGGCTACCTACGCCCGGAACTGTGGCTCTCCGACGGGTGGGCGCGGGTCAACGCCGAGGCCTGGAAGGCGCCCTTCTACTGGCGCGAGGCCGACGGCGTGTGGTTCGAGCACACCCTGCACGGCACCACACCACTCGACCTGAGCCTGCCGGTCTGCCACCTGAGCCACTACGAAGCCGACGCCTACGCCACCTGGGCGGGCAAGCGTCTTCCCACCGAGGCCGAGTGGGAGCACGCCGCCCGCAGCTACGAGGTGTCCGGCAACCTCGCCGACCGGGACAGCTTCCACCCGCGTGCGGCCGGCCCGGCGACCGGCGGCCTGCGACAGCTCTTCGGCGACTGCTGGGAGTGGACCTCCTCGGCCTATCTGCCCTATCCGGGCTTCCACCCCGCCGCCGGCGCGATCGGCGAATACAACGGTAAGTTCATGTCGAACCAGATGGTGCTCCGCGGCGGTTGCGCGCTCACTCCGCCGGGACACACCCGAGCCTCCTACCGCAACTTCTTCCCGCCTGGCGCACGCTGGCCCGTCACGGGGCTCCGGCTCGCCGACGACGGGGGCGGTGCGTGACCTGGACGGCCGCTGTCGCGTGTGCTGAGCGCGGCATCCTCGGACCGCCTCAGTTGCACCTCGACTGGGCCTGCCCTCACGACTGCGACCCTCCGCTACGACTCGGTCCGTGGACTGTCGCAGTCAGCGGCACCATCGACGCTTCATGGCGCCTGGTCCTCGAGAAGGCGCAGCAGGAGCGCCTGCCGGTCGGCTCCGCCGTCGTCCGGATAGCCAACGAGATCGACGTCGGTGGTTTCTCGGTCCTCCTCAGCGACGGGGAGGACCTCGCCCTGCTGACCGGCGACCAGGGCGGCCACCTGGCCGAGCCGGCGGCCTGGGAGTACGTCGTCAGCACCCTTCCACTTCAAGGCACTTCGTCCAGACCGATCCCTCCGCGCACCATCGGCGTCCTCAGCCCGTGCGGGCCCACCTGGTGGCGACTCGACACACCCCACCCCAACCCGAAGGAGAACCTCGCGTGACCCTCGACATCGACGGCGGGACCACCAACACACCGACCCGGGGCAGGATCACCACCCTGTTGACAGCCGAGGATCTGCGTCAGAGCCTCGCGGAGGACGCGCGCACCGGCTTGAGCGCGGCGCCGAAGTGGCTGCCACCGAAGTACTTCTACGATCAGCGTGGTTCGGAGCTGTTCGAGGAGATCACCCGGTTGCCCGAGTACTACCCGACTCGCACCGAGCGGGCGCTGCTTGCCGAGTATTCGCACGAGATCGCCGAGGACTCCGACGCCGAGGTGCTCGTCGAGCTAGGATCCGGTTCCTCGGAGAAGACCCGGCTCCTGCTCGATGCGCTGACCCGGACCGGTCGGCTGACGACGTACGTCCCCGTCGATGTCAGCGCCAGCGCGCTCACTCAGGCGATGGACGCCCTCGCCGAGGAGAGGCCGGGGCTGGTCCTGGACGGCGTCGTCGCCGACTTCGACCAGCATCTCGGGCAGCTGCCGACCCCGGGACGACGGCTGATCGCACTCCTCGGCAGCACCCTGGGCAACTACGACCGTTCAGGGCGAGCGCGGTTCCTGCGTTCGGTGGCCGCCGCGATGCAACCCGGTGAAGGCCTGCTCCTCGGACTGGACCTGGTCAAGGACCCCGGCCGACTCGTTGCGGCCTACGACGACGCCTCCGGCGTGACCGCCGAGTTCAACCTGAACGCGCTGCACGTCCTCAACCGAAGCCTTCGCGCCGACTTCGATCCCGACAGCTTCCGACACCTGGCCCGCTGGAACAACGAGGAGGAACGGATAGAGATGCGGCTCGTCGCACAGGGATCCGCCCGCGTGGAGCTGGGCGAGCTCGACCTCGTCATCAAGTTCGACGAGGGTGAGGAGCTCCTCACCGAACTTTCCTGCAAGTTCCGCCGGCACAGCGCCGCCGACGAGCTCGCGGCGGCGGGCTTCGGCCACCTTCGCTGGTGGACGGATCCGGACGAGGCGTACGCGCTCGTGCTGGCCAAGCGCTGACCACTATGGCCTGGGCCCCGCTCCTCCGTTCTCGGAGCAGCGGGGCCCAGGTCTATGTG
>NZ_JBHVKN010000193.1:0-9741 GCF_042798075.1 Nocardioides sp. NPDC057772 | reverse complement strand
GGGTTGTCCACAACATGTCTGTGGCTGTGGATATCGGGATGCGGGGATCTGGCCGGCGACCTAGCGTGCCGGCATGCTCACTCGAATCACATCCTTCTCCCGCCGCGTACGCCGCGGGGTCCTTGCTCATCGACGCCTGCTGGCGTTCCTGCTGACCGCCTCGGCTGTCGCGATCGGGTTCTCGGCCACCCGGCCGGACCCACCCGACACCTCGACGATGGCGGTCGCGTCCCGAGATCTGCCGGTCGGCACGGTGCTCACCGCTGCCGACCTGACCGAGATCGAGGCCGAACCCGGCAGCGTGCCCGCCGACCTCGCCGAGGCGCCGCTCGGTGAGCGCCTGGCGGCTCCGCTGCGGCGGGGTGAGCCGGTCACCGACGTACGTCTCGTGGGTCCGGAGCTCACCGAGGGACACCCCGACCTGGTGGCCGTGCCGGTCCGGCTTCCCGATGCCGAGATGGCCGGCCTCCTCCACGTCGGCGACACCGTCGATCTCTACGCCACCGATCCCGCCACCGCCGAGACCGCCCGGGTCACCACCGACACGCTGATCCTCAGCGTCCCTCAAGCCACCGAGGCCAGCGGCGATGATTCTCTGGCACAAGGAAAGACCGAGGGGTTTGGCGTCACGAACACTTCGGCGGGGCGTCTGGTCATCGTCGGAGTCGCCGCGAACAGCGTCGAGGACGTCACATCTGCAGGGGTGGGTGGCTATCTCACCTTCGCGTACTGACGGCCTACGCACGCCATATCCGGGTCTCCTTCACCTCACACAATGAGCAACAGGAGAAAGCAAGACATGGACGGTTTCAAGAAATTCCTGCTCCAGGGCGACCTGATCAAACTCGCGGTCGCCTTCATCATGGGCGGCGCGTTCGCGACAGTCGTGACCGCGACGGTTGACATCATCATGGACCTGATCGGCAAGCTCGGCGGCACGCCGAACTTCTCGAACTACGAGCCGTACGGCATCAGCCTCGGCGCCTGGCTGACCGCAGTGGTCGCCTTCCTCATCATGGCCGCGGTCGTCTACTTCATGATCGTGAAGCCCTACACCGCCGCCAAGGAGCGCTTCTTCCCGGACCCCGACCCGGGCGAGACCGAGATCGACATCCTCAAGCAGATCCGCGACAGCATCAGCGTCCGCTGATCCATTCGCGCTCAGGTGCCGTCTCACCCACCGTGGTGAGGCGGCACCTGCGATTTCAGCCACCGGTCCGAGGCCGACTCCTCCGAATCGGCCGACGACTCCCGCTCGTCCTGGGTCGTCTCGGGAAGTACGTCACCGAAGATCCGCGCGAGCCGCTGCTTGCGCTTCCACTCCGGCTCCTCGGACCCCTCCGGCCCTGCCGTCTCGGGAGAGGTGTCCTCATCCATCAGCAGAGACCCGCGCGCTCACGCGCCGCTTTCGCCTCTTCGGCAATCTGGGCAAGCTCCTCCTCGGAAGCGCCACCGCTGGCACCGTCCGATGCCGTATCCGACGGCTCATCGGCCCCAGCATCTTCAGAGGGCGCCGTCTTCGCGGTCTCGCCGTCGGTCGCACCGTTGTCAGGCGCCGTGTCGCCTGAGTCCTTGCTTTTCTTGCCAGCAGCCTGACCGGCGTCCAGCGCCCCGGCAGCG
The DNA here is from genome assembly GCF_042798075.1 of Nocardioides sp. NPDC057772. Taxonomy (NCBI): domain Bacteria; kingdom Bacillati; phylum Actinomycetota; class Actinomycetes; order Propionibacteriales; family Nocardioidaceae; genus Nocardioides; species Nocardioides sp. NPDC057772. Next base: position 8,121 of record NZ_JBHVKN010000193.1, on the reverse strand, counting down.
ATCTTCTTGGTCAGCGGCTTGTCGTTGGCGATGGCCTTGAAGACGTTTCTCGCCTTCTCCTCATCGAGGACGACAGTGACGTCTGGCCTCTGAGGATCGGGAACCGTCGGAATGGTGAGGAACTTGATGTTCTCCATTCCGATGCTCCGGAAACCGGCGCCGATCTTCGCCATCGTGTCGAGATTGTCCTTGAGACCTTCGTCCATGGTCAAGCCCTTGGTAGCGGCGTTCAGGAAGCTGAGCACCTTCGTAGGACTGGACAGGGTGTCTCCGGACAGCAACTTGGCCGCCATCGACCCGATAAAAGCCTGTTGCCGCTTGGACCGGTCGAGGTCACCGCCATCACCGAGGCCGTGTCGTAGACGCACGTAGTTGAGGGCCTGTTTGCCCGTCAGCTTCTGCGTGCCCGCATCGAAGTGAGCGCCGGTCCACTTGTCATCGACCTCTTCGGGGATGCAGACCTCGACCCCGTCGATGGCATCGACCATCCCCTTGAAACTCGAGAAGTCGACGACGACGACGTGATTGACCTGTACGTCGCACTTCTCACCACAGAGATCGTTGGCCACCGACTCGACCTGGGCAATCGTGCAGGACGGGCCAGCGATAGCGAACGCCTCATTCCAGCGCACGTAATCGGCAGGTTCGGTCTTCGTGCCAGTGTCTTCGTTCTTGCACGCTGGCCGGTCCACCATCGTGTCTCGGGGAATGGAAACGCCGTAAGCGAACGTCCGGTCAGCAGAAAGGTGCAGCAAGATATTCGTGTCGGATCGCTGGCCCTCGTCGGTCAGGCCATCGACGTTGCAGCCCTTGCAATCACGGCTGTCCGACCCCATCACGAGAATGTTGATCGGCTCCTTCGGACCGAGGTCAGAGGCCTTCTCACCGAGGCTGACGGTGTTGATGTTTCCGGTTAGATGCCGGTACGTGTAGACCGCGAACAGTCCGACGATCAGAGCCAGCACGAGCAAAGAGGACCCCAAGATCTGCCACACGCTGATCCGCGGCTTGTCGCGGTCCTCGTCCTCGCCCGGGTAGGGGGCGTACGGCTCGTCATAGCCACCCTGGGACGGATAGTCGTCATAGGGCTCGTCGTCGTAACCAGCGGCGTACGCAGCACCGTGCCGCCCCGCGGGCGGGTAGGCCTCGTGACGGGCCTCGTGCAGCTCGTCGCGTGAGGACGTACGTCCACGAGGCCGGTCGGCGGGGGCAGGGGCATTCCAGTCGAACTCGCGGGCAGCCGGCGGGGCGAGCTGCTGGTCGGGAGCCTTGGGCGCGGAAGGTGCAGCCTGAGGGTCCTGGCGATACCAGTCCGACACGGGCGCGACCGCGGTCTCCTCGGCGGAGGGCACGGGTGCAGGCGGCGGGGGTACGTGCCGCGCGGGGCGCGGTGTCTCGCGCAGCGCCGGAGCGACGGCGGTCACGTCCGGGTCGCTCCACTCCTGAGGTGACGGCGGGGCAGGCGTCGGCGACGCACCCGAGCCCCCTCGGCCCATCGCCTGGTAGCGCTCGGCCCGGGTCGGCTGCCGCCGCACCGGTTCGACGCGGAGAGGCTCGACACGCGGCGGCTCGGCGACGGAATGATCGACGGGCTCCTGACGAACCGGACGCGCAGCGCGGCGACCACCGCCCGCTGACCCCGGCCCCGGGCCCGGAGGCGGCGGCGACACGAACTCGGACTGCGGACGCGCGGCCCGACGTCCACCACCGGGCTCCGTCGACGGCTGGTCGATCGGTACGTCTGCGGCCCGTGCGCCACGGCCGGAACGAGTCCCCCCAGACTCACTGCCCGCAGCCTCGTCGGCGCCGTACATCCACTCGAATCCGGACACGCCCGAGCCAGAATCCGCACCCCCACGGCGGGGAGGCAGGGAGGGGTCAGGCATAGATCACCGTCACTCGTCGCTTGTCATCGGGGGGATTCGGGTTGAGTCGACGGTGACTCAACCTACGCGAGGGCCCCAAGTTTGGCCCCTGACCGCATCGAACCCCAAACCGTAGTATTACCCGCCACCATGGCAAGATATCTGCGAATGCCCCAGTAGCTCAGTGGATAGAGCAGCCGCCTCCTAAGCGAAAGGTCGCAAGTTCGACTCTTGCCTGGGGCACCACGAACCACCTGCCACACCATCCCGGATCGGCCCGGTGTGGCCGCTGACCTGCGGATACCCTCAGTGCAGCGAGCCATCCGGCGCCCCCGCTCGCCAGTCGTAGAACGGCACCTCGAGGCCCGCACGCGTCGGAGCGCAGAGGAACGGCCCCGCGGTCACCTCCTCGCGCGCCTCGAAGGGAAGCAGGCGCACCAGCTGCCAGCTCGCATCCTCCCTGCGGGCACGGATCGTCAGAGCGTCGTCCGCCCAGCTGACCCGGAACGTCACCCGGGTGTCGCCCCATGCGGGAGCCGACGAGGCCGACCAGTCCGATCGACCGTCGGTCACGACCGCGCCGATCTGTGGGACACCGTCGGCGAACTCGATACCGGCCTTGACCCAGCGCTCGTCCGAGGCCCGGACGAAGATCCCCGCCTGGTCGAACTGCTCGGAGAACGGCGTGCCGAACTCGACCTCCATGGCCGACCCCGGGGCGAACGGCGCGACCAGCGCGTGCTCGGTGTCGTGGACGAACCCGTACGAGGTGTGCCGCCAGGCATCGCTGCTCTCGACCGCGGTTGCGAGCAGGACGCCCTCGGGCGTGACCCGGGCCGCGGCCGGCTCATGGGTCCACCTCCCGGCCGACCAGTCGATGTGCCGCTGATTCCCGGAGGAGTTCTGATTCACTCGAGCGCCTCGGCCGTACGGTCAGCTCTGCGCGACGACGTCGAACCGGATGCCCGCGACTTGCAGGCGATCGAGGAGCGCGTCGCCCATCGCCACCGCCGTGGTCACCGACCCGGAGGTCTCGGGGAGCGTGTCGAACGCGAGGCACAGCGCCGACTCGGCGAGCATCTTCGCTGTCTCGGTGTAGCCCGGGTCGCCTCCGGACACCTTGGTGTGGATCTTGCGACCGTCTGTCTCGGCGACGAAGTCGACCGTGAACCAGGACTTCTCCCGACGAGCCTCGGACGGTCCGGTGCCCTGCTTGACCCGCTCGCCGAGCTTGGCCCGCAGCGGCGGCACCTGCATCGCGGCGGCGAGGGCACCGACTCCGACCGCACCGCCGACGGCGTACCTCAGCGTCTTGATGCCGGCGAAGTGGGAGTAGGTGAAGGCGGGACCGTACGCCTCCAGAGCCCGCCCGGAGCGGGCGACGATCGCCGGGTCGATGGTCGGTAGCGGCAGCAGCCAGTAGCCGAGCTCGCTGTCGCGGCCGATCCGCGGCTTCGCCGATCGAGACGTACGTCCCTCCGGCCGCCCCTCGAGCGCCCGGCGCTCGCGCGCCGCGGTCGCCATCTCCCGGGGCCGCGACATCTGCCCCAAAGCCGAGTGGAAGGTGCCTCCCGAGAAGGTCGCGTTGGAGCGTACGACGCCCTTCATCGTCAGCGGACCGGTGATCTCGCCGCCGGCGCCGAGCTCGCGGACCGTGAAATAGGCGCCGAGGTCGTGCGGGATCGAGTCGAAGCCGCAGGCGTGCACGATCCGGGCGCCGTTGGCGCGGGCGACGGCGTCGTACATCACGAACATCCGGTCGACGAACTCCGGCTCGCCGGTGAGGTCGACGTACTCGGTGCCTGCCTCCGCACACGCCTTGACCAGCGGCTCGCCGAACTCCAGGTAGGGCCCGACGGTGGTGATCACGACCCGGGCGCGAGCCGCCAGGGTGGCCAGCGAAGCAGAGTCGTTCACGTCGGCCTGGAGGAGCTCGACGTCGGCGGAGCCGAGCCCGTCGCGGACCTTCTCCAGACGCGACAGGGAACGCCCGGCGAGCGCCCACCGCAGCCCGTCGGGTGCGTTCTCGGCGAGATACTCGGCGACCAGACCCCCGGTGAAACCGGTCGCGCCGAACAGGACGATGTCGAGATCGCGAGAAGTCGTCATAACGGCTACCTTTCCAGAAGCAACGAAATCCGAGACGGCACGGGTATCTGAGTGATCAAATGTTGCATCAATAGGGATACTCTTAAGCGGTTTCTTTCGGCACCATCCCCAACCACGAGATGAGCGAGACGAGCCTGTGGGCGACGCGGTGATCAGCGTTCTGCTGGCCGACGGTCACGACGTCGTGCGTGTCGGCGTGCGGACGGTGCTGCTGCGCGAGTCCGACATCGAGGTCGTCGGCGAGGCCCGCACGGCCGCCGAGGCACGCCCGCTGATCGCGACGCTCCGCCCTGACGTACTCATCCTCGACGCTCACCTGCCCGACTCCTCCGGGGTTGCCCTGTGCCGTGAGGCGCTGGCGATGAAGAGCGACATCCGCTGCATGATCCTCGCGACCGACGCCGACGACGAGGTGATGAGCCAGGCGATCATGGCCGGTGCCGCCGGTTATGTGCTCAAGCAGATCGAGGCGACGAGCCTGGTCTCCGGCGTACGCCTGGTGGCCAGCGGCCACACCCTCTTCGACCCGGAGGCCGCCGCCAAGGTCGTGCACAACGTCGAGGAGCGCCGCCGGATGCACGAGGTGGTCGCCGAGCTGACCCCACAGCAGCGGCGGATCCTGGTGCTGCTGGCCGAGGGTATCTCCAACCGGCAGATCGCCGACCGGCTCGTGCTGGCCGAGAAGACCGTCAAGAACCACATCACCGGACTCCTCGCCAAGCTCGGCGTCAGCCACCGCACCCAGGCGGCGCTGATGGCGAGCCAGCTGCTCGAGGACGGCGTCGTGCCCCGTCCGGCGCCCCCGGGCGACGACGCCAGGCAGACCAGAGGCACGTCCAGAGGCACCAAGGGCACGCCCAAGGGGGCCGGCCCCAACGGCGGCCCGGTGCCCCCGCTTCCTCGAGGCCAGGCGCCTTCCCGCACACCCGGCCGATCCCGGTGACCGTCGCGGCAATCCGAGTACCGTGGTTGGCATGTGCCGCAACATCCGCCCGCTCCACAACTTCGAGCCGCCTGCCACCGACGACGAGGTCACCGCTGCCGCCCTGCAGTTCGTACGCAAGGTGAGCGGCACCACGAAGCCTTCTGCCGCCAACCAGGAGGCCTTCGACCGAGCCGTCGCCGAGATCGCCCACGTCACCCGGCATCTCCTCGACGACCTGGTCACCAACGCCCCCAAGAAGAACCGCGAGGTCGAGGCCGCGAAGCGCAAGGCCCGCGCCGGGGCCAGGTACGCCTCGTGACCCTCGCCCCCGGGGCGATCGCCGAGGATTCGTACGCAGCAGCCCTGGCGCTCCTCCAGGACCGGCGCCTCGTGGTGCTGACCGGCGCCGGCGTCTCGACAGACTCGGGGATCCCCGACTACCGCAGCCCCGGCAGCCCGGCACGGCAGCCGATGACCTATCAGCAGTTCGTCTCGGGACCGCAGGAGCGGCAGCGCTACTGGGCGCGCAGCCACCTCGGCTGGCGGCGGATGGGCAGCGCCGTGCCGAACGCCGGTCATCGGGCCCTGGCCGCGATCGACCCCGAGCTGCTGATCACCCAGAACGTCGACGGGCTGCACGAGCAGGCGGCGCCGGAGCTGGCCCGGAGCGGCCGGATCGTGCCGCTGCACGGCCGGGTGGCCGACGTGATCTGCCTGTCCTGCCGCACGCTCAGCCCGCGCCGCGCTCTTCAGGAGCGGATGGAAGCCCTCAATGCGGGTTGGGCCGAGGCGCACGCCGACGTGGAGACCCGCCCCGACGGTGACGTCGCCCTCGAGGAGACCCAGGACTTCGTCGTGCCCGACTGCGAGATCTGCGGCGGCATCCTCAAGCCCGACGTCGTCTTCTTCGGGGAGAACGTCCCCAAGGACCGGGTGACCCGGTGCATGGACGCGGTCGACGCCCTCGCTGAGGAATCAAGCGATTCCGAGCTCCGCGGCGAGCGGCACGAGGGGAAGGGCGTGCTGCTCGTCGCGGGCTCGAGCCTGGCGGTGATGAGTGGCTACCGGTTCGTGCGCCGGGCGGCGAAGGCCGGGATCCCGGTCGTCATCGTCAACCGTGGTGCCACCCGGGGTGACGGGGAGGCGACGTACAAGCTGGAGGTGGGGACCAGCGAGTTCCTCACCGAGGTGGCCTCACGCAGAGCGTGACTGGATCGGCAGGTCTGCCATGCGGCCGGCGGCCTCGTCGACCGACAGTCTGGCTCCGATGAAGAAGTGGTAGACCGGGCCTTCGTCGATCAGCAGCACCTTCGCGCTGTGGAAGTCGCCACCGAGGTCGGTGAGCACGATCTCCTCGCCGCGCTCGAGGTGACGGGTCAGGCCGGTGTCGGTGTGGTGGACGGCGACTGGGCGGAACGTCTCATCCAGCTCGCGACCGCGAGCGGGCAGATGAACGACCTCCATAGAGCTCTCCCCTCCGGAGACCCCCGCAAGTCTCGACATGACAACTGCTGAAGATCTCTCTCCAGCAGGCCCCGCACGTCAAACCTAAGCATTCAGGACCTAATCGGTCCAGAGGCGTGTGCCAGTTTTTAGAGAGCCTTCACGAAGATGTGGTCTGCGGCCTCGGGGATGATCTCCGCGGTCTCGCCACCGGAACCGAGCAGCACCCCGTCGGGGGTCGCCTTGATGGCGACGGTCTGGTCGGGGGTCGCGCCGACGCGGCGCAGAGCGCTCATCAGCGACTCGTCCTTCTGCATCTCCTCGGAGATGCGTCGCACCAGGACGGTGGCCCGCTCGGTGCCCGCGGCGGCGGTCAGCGACTGGACACCGGCCATGAAGTCCTCGTCGGCGGGCTTGCCGCCGAGCTCGTCGAGACCAGGGATCGGGTTGCCGTAGGGCGACTCGGTCGGGTCTCCGAGGAGATCGAGCAGGCGCTTCTCGACGGTCTCCGACATGACGTGCTCCCAGCGGCACGCCTCCTCGTGGACCAGCTCCCAGTCGAGACCGATGACGTCGGTGAGCAGCCGCTCGGCGAGCCGGTGCTTGCGCATCACTCGCGTGGCCAGGCGCAGGCCCTCGTCGGTGAGCTGCAGGTGGCGGTCGCCCTCGACCGTCAGCAGGCCGTCGCGCTCCATCCTGGCGACGGTCTGCGAGACCGTGGGACCCGACTGGTGCAGGCGCTCGGCGATGCGGGCGCGCAGCGGAACGATTCCCTCTTCGACCAGCTCATAGATGGTGCGAAGGTACATCTCGGTGGTATCGATGAGATCGCTCACAGGCTAATCCTACATCCTTGAATCAGTCAGAAAAACCGAGCCCAGCAGGGTGTGTCCCGGATGACGTCAGCCTGCAGGAGAGATCAGCACGGCGGATCCCCTAAGAGCCCTGGCGTTCGAGGGCGTCGTTGTATCTGGACAGCATAGCGCTGAGCCGGTCGATGTCGTCGGGACTCCAGTCGGCCAGCCGGTCGCTGAAACGTACGCGGCGCTCCCGCGCGACGCGGTCGAGCCCTTCGCGCGCCTCGGCGGTCACGGAGACCAGGCTGGCCCGGCCGTCCTCGGGATCGGGGTGGCGCTCGAGCAGACCCAGGTCGACGATCGTCTGCACCATCCGGCTCACCGCACCCTTGTCGATGCCGAGCCCGTCGACGAGGGCGGAGGCGCGCAGCGGACCGTGCTCGGCGACCCAGGTCAGCAGCATGTAGCCACCAGGCGGCAGGTCGGGGTGGAGCATCCGGCCGCGGATGCGCATCGCCCGCTTCGCTCGGCGCATGAGCACGCCGACCTCGGCCTCGAGCCGGATCAGCGACTCCACCCTGGTCTCGTCGATCGAGTCGCCCTCGACAGGCTCGTCAGCGGCGGTCATCTCCGAACAGCTCCCTCGGCTTCCGTCTCGGCCTCAGGGAGGGCCTGAGTCTCGGAGAGGTCCTCGACGGTCGTCTTGAGCGGGACCTCTTTGATGCCCACGATAGCGACCAGCGCGAGCAGGGCGCACGGGATGGCCACCAGGAAGAGGTCGGCGGTGGCCACGGCGAAGGCGTGCTCGTAGAGGGCCTGCATCGCGCTGGGCATGCTCGCCGGGTCGGCGAGCCCGCCGCTCTGCAGGCTCTGGAGCTGCTCGGGAGTGACCTTCCCGCTGGCCACCAGCTGCGGGATGCCGTCGGTGATCACGTCCTCGACCCGGTGGGAGAGCACCGCGCCGAGCGCGGCGATGCCCATC
>NZ_JBHVKN010000192.1:0-9855 GCF_042798075.1 Nocardioides sp. NPDC057772 | reverse complement strand
GTAGTGGTCCGCCTTGTAGGGACCCTCGACCGGGACGCCGAGGTAGTCGGCCTGCGCCTGGTTGAGCTCGGTCAGCTCGACACCGAGGGCGTCGAGGTGGAGGCGGGCGACCTCCTCGTCGAGCGCCTTGGGCAGGACGTAGACGCCGATCGGGTAGTCGTCGGTCTTGGTGAAGAGCTCGATCTGGGCCAGCGTCTGGTTGGTGAAGGAGTTCGACATCACGAAGCTCGGGTGACCGGTGGCGTTGCCCAGGTTGAGCAGGCGGCCCTCGGAGAGCACGATGATCTTCTTGCCGTCGGGGAAGATCCACTGGTGGACCTGCGGCTTGATCTCGTCCTTGACGATGCCCGGGATCTTCGCGAGGCCGGCCATGTCGATCTCGTTGTCGAAGTGACCGATGTTGCCGACGATGGCCTGGTTCTTCATCTTCTCGAAGTGCTCGACCCGGATGATGTCGAAGTTGCCGGTCGTGGTGATGAAGATGTCGGCGGTCTCGACGACCGACTCCAGGCGGCGGACCTCGTAGCCGTCCATGGCAGCCTGCAGAGCGCAGATCGGGTCGATCTCGGTGACGATGACGCGGGCGCCCTGGCCGCGCAGCGACTCCGCCGAGCCCTTGCCGACGTCGCCGTAGCCACACACGACCGCGACCTTGCCGCCGATCATCACGTCGGTGGCGCGGTTGATGCCGTCGATGAGCGAGTGGCGGCAGCCGTACTTGTTGTCGAACTTCGACTTGGTGACCGAGTCGTTGACGTTGATCGCCGGGAAGAGGAGCGAGCCCTCCTTGAACCGGTCGTAGAGGCGCAGGACACCGGTGGTGGTCTCCTCGGTGACGCCCTTGATGCCGTTGGCGATGTTGGTCCACTTCTGCGGGTCGGCCTTGAGCGACCGGTCGAGGACCCGCAGGACCTCCTTGAACTCCTCGTTGTCGGTGGAGTCCTGGCCCGGCACCTCGCCGGCCTTCTCGAACTCGACGCCCTTGTGGACGAGCAGCGTGATGTCGCCGCCGTCGTCGAGGAGCATGTTGGGGCCGATCTTGTTGCCGGCCTCGTCGGTGAAGTCGAAGACCTTCTCGGCCTCGTCCCAGTACTCCGCCAGGGTCTCGCCCTTCCAGGCGAAGACCGGGGTGCCCTGCGGGTCCTCCGGGGTGCCCTTCCCGACGACGACGGCAGCGGCGGCGTGGTCCTGGGTGGAGAAGATGTTGCAGGTGGCCCAGCGCACGTCGGCGCCGAGAGCGGTCAGCGTCTCGATCAGCACGCCGGTCTGGATCGTCATGTGCAGCGAGCCGGCGATGCGGGCGCCCTTGAGCGGCTGGTCCTTGCCGTAGCGCTCGCGCATGGCCATCAGGCCCGGCATCTCGTGCTCGGCGAGGGTGAGCTCCTTGCGGCCGTACTCGGCCAGGCTCAGGTCGGCAACCTTGTAGTCCATGGTCATTCCTTACCGAATTTCATGCGGGCCTGCGTCGCGCATCTGCGCATCAGCGGGATCTCCCACGCAGGTTCTCCCCAGACTACAAGCGGCCCTCGGCGTCCGCGGTAATCCTCGACAGCAAACGCCAGGCCAACATCTGTCGACCAGCATCAGGCGACTCACCACCGCACCAGCGATGACCGGCAGCCCGACCGATGCGACCGCCACCGGGACGCCGATCACCCCGGAGCCGAGACCGACGAAGGCATAGGTGACCAGGGCGACCGTCTCCTCCCCCACGCCGAGCACGCTGGTGACCGTCGCCCGGGCGGGACCCTCGGCAAGAGGTGTGGTAGGCGAGCACGCGCAGCGTACGGCTGCGCTCGGAGGGGCCGTGCGCGGAGAGTTAGATCGAGTGCATGCTCCGAGGCCAGCCCCGGAACCCGCCGACGGTCAGTGCTTTTTCTTGATCGGCAGCAGGTGCAGGACGCCCACCACGATCGCGCCCACGATGAGGCCGACCAGCGCGGAGAAGAAGGTGTTGACCAACCAACCGGCGGCCGCGCCGACGGCACCGAGGGCGTGGTGGACCTCTTCCTCGAGGTGGTGGACGGTGTCGTAGGGCCACGCCCAGCCCGGGTGGCCGGCGGCGAGGCCGTTGACGTCATGGAGACCGACCAGGATCAGGTGGCCACCGACCCAGAGCATCGCCACGGTGCCGACGATCGAGATCACACTCAGCACCTTCGGCATCGCCGAGACCATGCCGACTCCGAGCCGCTGAGCGAAGGCGCCGGGTCGCTGCGAGAGCGAGAGGCCCGCGTCGTCCATCTTCACGATCAGGGCGACCACGCCGTAGACGACGATCGTGATCAGGAAGGCGACCGCCACCAGCGCGCCGAGGCGCATCCAGAAGCCCTGGTCGATGACCTCGTTGAGAGCGATCACCATGATCTCGGTGGAGAGGATCAGGTCGGTGCGTACGGCACCGGCGATCATCGACTTCTCGGCCTCGGGGCCCTCCAGGACGACCGGAGTCTCGTGGGTCTCCTCGTGCGGCCGGACCCAGTCCAACACCTTCTCGACGCCCTCGAAGGCGAGGAAGGCACCACCGACCATCAGGATCGGGGTGATCGCCCACGGCGCCCACTGGGCCAGGATCAGCGCGACCGGCAGGATGATCAGCAGCTTGTTGCGCAGGGAGCCGAAGGCGATCTTCTTGATGATCGGCACCTCACGCTCGGCGGCGATGCCGTGGACGTACTGCGGCGTCACCGCGGTGTCGTCGATCACGACGCCCGCGGCCTTGGCCGAGGCCTTGCCGGCGGCAGCGCCGACGTCGTCGACGGACGCAGCCGCCAGCTTGGCGATGGCGGCTACGTCGTCAAGAAGTGCGAAGAGTCCGGCGCTCATGCCGTCGCCTCCGTCGCGAAGGGCGAATAATACGGAGGCGACGGCCTGAGGCTTACTGTCGCTCGCTGACGCTCGCTCATGCTCGGAACCTTAGCGGGTGGGTCGTGCTACTCGACGCCCTGCTCCCGGAACAGCTCGGAGAGCGGGTACTCCCTGAAGTAGTCCGTCTTGATCCGCAGCCAGGTGCCGTCGACGATCATCTCGTCGATCGCACTGTTGGCCTGGTCCCTCAGTCCGTCGCCCTTGCGGAAGACGAAGGCGATCGGAGCCTTGTCGGAGGCGTAGACGATGCGCTCCTCCATCGGGATCGGGGCGTTCTTGATCAGCCCTTCGGTGAACGGCGCGTCGTAGAAGAAGGAGTCCGCCTTACCACCGGCGACGGCCTCGAGCGCGGCAGCCTCGTTCTTCCGCTTCACGATCTCGGCCTTGGGGAACCGCTCCTTGAGGATGCTCTCCTGCGCGGTGCCGTCGACGATGGCGACCCTGGTGCCGTTGATGTCCTTGAGCTTCTTGATCGGCGAGTTCTTCGGGGTGGTGAAGGACAGGTAGGTGACGAAGTACGGATGCGAGAAGTCATAGGCCTTCTCGCGTTCCTCTGTCACGCTCACCTGCGAGGCGATCATGTCGATCTCCCCCGCGTCGAGCGCGGTGAACAGGTCGGCGAAGTCCATCGGGACGAACTCGGGCTTGATGCCGAGGGACTGCGTCACACCGAGGGCCATCTCGTAGTCGAAGCCCTTGGCGGCGGAACCTTCGTGGTAGTACACAGGTGCGCTGTCCAGCACACCGATCTTCAGAGCTCCGTCGTCAGCGGCACTGCTGCGCTTGGCGGAGGACGGGCCGGTCGTCTCAACCGTGTTGGAGACCACGATCAGGATCACCAGAAGGGTGACCGCGCCCGCAAGGATGAACTTCAGGGATTTCATACGACGTCCTGGTTGGGGGGAGGGGTGCGCCGAGACGCTGTGACCTGGACCATGCCGGGCCAGCGGGCATCGTAGGCTACTGGACTTCAAGTGCCCCAAAGCGGGGCGAGTGGCTTCGGGCTCAGGCGCCCTTGTCCTTGAAGACCTCCGAGAGCGGGTACTCCTTGAAGTACTCCTTCTTGATCTTCAGCCACTCCCCGTCGAGGATCATCTGCTCGAGCACCTCGTCGACCTGGTCCTTGCGGGCGTCACCCTTCTGCATCACGAAGCCGATGGGGGCGTCGTCGGCCGGGTAGACGATCGCCTCCTTCAACGGGATCGGCGACCGCTGGATGATCGGCGCGGTGTAGGGAGCGTCGTAGAAGAAGGCGTCCGCCTTGCCGTCCTGGATCGCCTTGACCGCGGAGTCCTCGTCCTTGGCCTTGACCACGGTGACGTCCTGGTACTGCTCGTCGAGGTAGCGCTCGTGGATGGTGCCCTCGACGACCGCGATGTTCTTGCCGTCGATGTCGTCACGCTTCGCGATGGTCGAGTCCTCCGGAGTGAGGAAGGACAGGTACGTGACGAAGTAGGGCGCGGTGAAGTCGAAGTCCTGCTTCCGCTCCGCGGTCTCGGTGACCTGGGCGCCGATCATGTCGATCTCGCCGGCCTCGAGGGCGGTGAAGAGGTCACCGAACTCCATCACCACGAACTCGGGCTTGGCACCCATGCCTTCGGCGACGCCGAGCGCCATCTCGTAGTCGAAGCCCTTGGTCACGCCGTCGACCTTGTAGTACGCCGGCTCGGTGCCGTCCACGCCGATCCGCAACGTGCCGCCCACGGCGGCACTCTCCTGATCGGTGGCTTTCGGGGCCGGGTCGGCGAAGTAGCCACCGATGACCAGAACCCCTAAGAGGGCGAGGGCGCCGGCGACGACAAACTTGATGTGGTTCATGCGAAAGTCCTGTGTTTTTCCGGGATGGTGGGGGCATGCCCGTCACGTCGGCGCCGAGAATCCAAGACGTGCTGGCCAGAGTGGCCGGACGATGTTGCATCAAACACCTGTCCAGTCCCCACGTCCAGGGTTTGGGACATCATCACCACGTTCCGAGACCGAACTTCCGCCGCCCTACGTGATCCAGATCACGAACCGCGTTCACCAAGCAGGCGCTGATAAGGCGAACGGATTCAAACTCAGGCTTACGACCTCAGACACCCTTCTCCCGGAAGACCTCGGAGAGCGGGTCCGCATCGAAGTAGTCCGTCTTGATCTTCATCCACTCCCCGCTGAGCACCATGTTCTCGATCACCCCGTCGATCTCCTCCTTGCGCTCGTCGCCTTCTCGGACCACGAACCCGATCGGCGCCTCCTCGGCCTGGTAGCGGATCGGCTCCGTCAACGGGATGGGCGCACCCTGGATGATCGACGCAGAGTAGGGCGCGCCGTAGAAGAACGCATCGGCCTGACCAGTCCCCATCGCCTGGACCGCAGCGGCCGCATCTCGAACCTTGACGACGGTGACGTCTTCGTACTGCTTCTCGAGCAGACGCTCGTGGACGGTGCCCGCGACAACCGCGACCTTCTTGCCGTTGACATCACGACGACTCCGGATCGTCGACCCCTCGGGAGCAAGGAAGGACACGTACGTCACGAAGTAGGGGGCGCTGAAGTCGAACTCCCGCTCCCCCTCGTCGGTCTTGGTGACCTGCGCGCCGATCATGTCGATCTCGCCCTCCCGGAGGGCCGGACCGAGCTGGTGGAACTCCATCTCCACGAACTCGGCATGGGCGCCCATGCCCTCGGCGACGCTGCGCGCCATCTGGTAGTCGAAGCCCTTGGTCACGCCGTCGACCTTGTAGTACGCCGGTTCCGCGGTGGCGACGCCGACCCGAAGGGTGCCGCCGGCCGAGGCGCTCGCCTTGTCGCTCGCAGAGGGGGCCGATTCGGAGAGCCAGCCGCTGAAGACGATGGCGCCCAGGAGCACCACGGCACCGGCGACGACGAACTTGGTCTGGTTCATGGGAGGGGGATCCTGTTCCAGGGAGGGGGATGCGGCCTCGATGTGACCGATTTGTTGCCAAATCAAACAACGAGCCACTCCCTGGCGTCCAGGCGTCTCACATGATGATGTAGCCCCGCCAACGAACCTGACCGCACGACATGAGGCAGATCACACGGATCCGTCCGTCATGCGGGATCAGTCGTCGTCGACCAGACCCAAACGCAGATACTCCGCGGCGTATGTTCCCTGGAGCAGCAGGGACGCGTAGCGGGCGACCTCCGTGCTCGCGTTCGCCTCGACGACCTCCACGCGTACGCCGCGGGTGTCCGCCGCCTCGGTGAGGGCGCGTCGCTGCTCGACCATGATCGGGTCGGTCGCGCCGTCGTCGAGGATGACCAGGACGGGACGTACGGACGCCTGCTCCTCGGCGAAGGGGTCGTCGAAGACGTTGCGCGGCCGCGCCGCCTCGAGGACGGGGAGGAGGTCGTCGGCGTCACCGGCGATCGCACCGCGGCCGCTGGCGCGGCGCAGGCTCTCGGCGACCCGGCGGGCGGCACGGGCGGCCAGGACGGAGCCGCCCCACACGACCGGGAGCGAGTCGGCCAGCGAGAGCGCGAGGATCTTGCCCGGGTTGACCGAGATGTCGCGATGCGGCGAGCAGGCCGTCGCGACGTCGTCGAGGGCGTCGGCCACCTTGCCCGCGTCGGCCTCCGGACCGAGGCCGACCGAGTTGAGGTAGGTGAGCATCAGGATCGCCATCGCGAGCGTGTCCCCACCCTCGACGGGGAGCAGGGTGCTGTCGCGACCCTCGGCGTGCTGGGCGACCAGCGACTTCTCCGGCGCGGCGACGACCAGCTGGGCTCCACGGCGGACGGCCTCGGCAGCGGCAGAGGCCTCGCCCGGGTCGGATCCGGTCGGGGCCAGCACGACCACGAGGTCGAGGCTTCCCGCCCACCCCGGCAGGCCCGGGGCCGGCCATGCGACGAACGGCACCGGGCAGTAGGGCTCGAGGACCGCACGCAGCAGGCGGGAGTCGGGACCCGCGGCGACCACGGCTCGGGGTCGGCCGGACTCCGCGGCGCGGCGTACGGCCTCCTGCAGGGACTCTGCGGCACCTGCCGCCTCCCGGCGGACCCGGGCGCCGGACTCGGCCAGCGAACGCAGTAGCAGGTCGATCCCGGCCAGCGCCCGCTCGTCGTCCAGCCTCGACTCGTCGAACCAGGTCATCGCTGCCTCACTCGCTCTTGGTCGGACGGGCCTCGTCGATGAGCAGGACGGGGATGCCGTCGCGTACGGGATAGGCCAGGCCGCACTCTCCCTGGCAGACCAGCTCGCTGTCGGCCTCGACGGGCAGCAGGTCACCGTGGCACTGCGGGCAGACGATGATCTCGAGCAGCTTCTCGCTCAGGCCTAGGGCGCTCATCAGTCAGATTCCTTTCGAATGATCGCGAGCGCCTCGTCGCGCACGCGCTCCATGGTGAGTGTGTCCTTGCCCTCCGCGTTGAGCCGCAGCAGCGGCTCGGTGTTGGAGGCGCGGACGTTGAACGACCAGTCGGGATGGGACACGGTCAGCCCGTCGAGCTTGTCGACGGTGACGCCCTCACGCCCGGCGTACGCCGTCTCGATCTCGGCCACGGTGGCGGCCTGGTCGGGGACGGTGGAGTTGATCTCGCCGCTCATCGGGTAGCGGGCGTACGCCGCCAGCAGCTCGCTCAGCGGCTGGTCGGTCTCGGCGAGGGCACCGAGGACGTGCAGCGCGGCGAGCATGCCGGAGTCGGCGCGCCAGAAGTCGCGGAAGTAGAAGTGGCCGCTGTGCTCGCCACCGAAGGCGGCGCCGGACTCGGCCATCACGGCCTTGATGTAGGAGTGGCCGACGCGGGTGCGCACCGGGGTGCCGCCGAGCTCGGTGACGATCTCGGGAACGGCGCGGGACGTGATCAGGTTGTGGATGATCGTCGCGCCCGGCTCCTGCGCGAGGGCGCGCTCGGCGATCAGCGCGGTGATCGCGCTCGGGCTGACCACCTCGCCACGCTCGTCGACGAGGAAGCAGCGGTCGGCGTCGCCGTCGAAGGCCAGGCCGGCGTCGGCGCCCGTCTCCCGCACCCGCGCCTGCAGGTCGACCAGCGTGGAGGAGTCGAGCGGGTTGGCCTCGTGGTTCGGGAAGGTGCCGTCGAGGTCGAAGTACATCGGGATCAGCTCGACGGCCTCTTCGCCGAGGCGGCCGAAGACCGCGGGCGCGGTGTGGCCGGCCATGCCGTTGCCGGCGTCGGCGACGATCGTCAGCCTGCGGCCCTTGACCGGAGCCAGGGAGAGCAGGTGGGCGGCATACGCCTCGAGCACGTCGGTCTCGCTGATGCTGCCGGCGATGTCGGTGACCGGGGCCGCCCCGGAGATGACCAGGTCGCGGATCTCGTCGAGTCCGCTCTCGGCACCGACGGGCACCGCGTTGGCCCGGCACAGCTTGATGCCGTTGTACTGGGCCGGGTTGTGGCTGGCGGTGAACATCGCCCCCGGCAGGCCGAGGTGGCCGGAGGCGAAGTAGAGCTCGTCGGTCGAGGCCAGCCCGATCATCGTGACGTCGGCACCGGCCTCGGTCGCACCCTCGGCGAAAGCCCCGGACAAGGCCGGAGAGCTGGGGCGCATGTCGTGGCCGACCACGATCTCGCCACCGCGAGCGCCGACGACGTGCACGAAGGCCCGTCCAGCGAGTCGGGCGAGGTTCTCGTCGATCTGGTCAGGGACGGTGCCACGGACGTCGTACGCCTTGAACACAGCGTTGGCGACGTCGGGGTCGACTCTCTCCGGCATGTCCGGAACTCTAGTCGTCCTACTCGGACGTCAGCACGCGGAGGTGGCCGCGGCGGGTGCCGCCGGGGCGGGGCTGGCCGTCTCCCGATCCGGGATCCTCGACCTCGTCCTGCCCGGGGGCGCGGACGG
The DNA here is from genome assembly GCF_042798075.1 of Nocardioides sp. NPDC057772. NCBI lineage: Bacteria > Bacillati > Actinomycetota > Actinomycetes > Propionibacteriales > Nocardioidaceae > Nocardioides > Nocardioides sp. NPDC057772. Next base: position 1,184 of record NZ_JBHVKN010000192.1, on the reverse strand, counting down.
GGCTTCGCGGGGCGGGCGCGGGCGGCCGGGCGGCCTCACGGACGGCATCGGCCAGCGCGAGCAGGTCGTCCCCCTTCGGCTGTGGGTCGACGGGCTCACGGGCCAGCCGGACGACCTCCCATCCCCGGGGCGCCGAGAGGCGCTCGGCGTGCTCCTCGCACAGGTCGTAGGCGTGCGGCTCGGCATAGGTCGCCAGCGGGCCGAGAACGGCCGTCTGGTCGGCGTACACATAGGTGAGCGTGCAGACGGCTTGGCGCTGGCAGGCGGTACGCGAACAACGACGAGCAGTCACGGGTGAACCGTACTCCCCTGAGGCCAGCCACGCAGTTAGGCTCGCGTACATGACCAGGCACAGGGATCGGCACGGCCGTGGCCGACGTGGCCCGATGGCCGTCCCGACCGACCCGAAGGTGCCGGTCCTGCGCACCCGCCGGGAGCGTTTCGACGACATCGCGCTCGCCATCGTCACTGAGATCGACAGTCGCTGGCAGTCACGGCTGGGGCTGATCGAGTACGCCGTCGAGGAGTCGCCGGACATTCCCAAGGACTGGACCGTCGACGACCACATCCCGCTCGGATCGCTGGAGCGGGGATCCGGCGCCGATCCGGCGCGGCTGGTGATCTACCGGCGGCCGATCGAGCATCGCTGCCGCACCCGCTCCGAGGTCGAGGCGATGGTGCTCATGGTCGTGGTGGAGCAGGTCGCGGACCTGCTGGGGATCGCCGCGGAGGATGTCGATCCGCGCTATCAGCCCTGAGATGCGGGCGAGTCGCTTGGATACCAGCGCTTGGATACCAGCGCTTAGGTACTGCGTTTTGGCCGGCTGTGGGCCGCCGACCCTGTCCTCCAGTGTTTCTCGACCTGCCCCGGAGTCAAGGACGGCCTGCGGCCGCCGGCTGCGCCGGCCGCTTCGCGGTCCTTGACACCGGACCATGTCGAGAAAGATCTGGCTGGCTATCAGGGGCGGCGGCGCCAGTGTGGCCGCGGGACACTCGCTCCTCGGGAGGTAGACGCTCCACGACGAACGAAAATTCATTCACCCACGGTGGCAGAACGAATTTTCGTTCACCCCGCCATTCCGCCTAGTCCCTCTCGGCGCGAACGAAAATTCGTTCGCCACCGATCCCAAGCCCCACCCAACCCAGACCGCCGCGCCAGACCCCTGCCGCCGACCCGATAGCCA
>NZ_JBHVKN010000191.1:0-9952 GCF_042798075.1 Nocardioides sp. NPDC057772 | reverse complement strand
GGGCTACTCCACCACCGAGGAGTACGCCACGACACCCCGCTTGAGCAGATTCATGGTCTGCCGGGCCGTACGCCGCAGGGGGATGTCCCCGGCCGCGTCGGCGACCTGGCCGCAGAGGTCGATGAGCTGCTTGACCCAGCGGACGAAGTCGCCGGCGGCGAGCTCGACCTCGCTGAGCACGTCGTCGAGCTCGTCGCCCTCGGCCCAGCGGTAGGCGGCCCAGGCGAAGCCGAGGTCGGGCTGGCGCAGGAAGTCGAGCTTGTGGTCGCGCTCGAGGGCGTCGAGCTGGCCCCAGAGGCGCACGGTCTCGGCGATGACGTCCTTGACCCGGCCGCCGGGGATGCGGGGCGGGGTGGCGTCGTCGGCGCGACGGGCCTCGTAGACCAGGACCGAGAGCGCGGCAGCGAGCTCGGAGGGGGTCAGGTCGTCCCACAGACCTTCGCGGAGCGCCTCGGCGGCCACCAGGTCCATCTCGGAGTAGAGCCGCATCAGGTGGGTGCCGCGCTCGGTGACCGTCTCACCCTCGAGGTAGTCGAGCGCGACCAGGACGTCGCAGACCCGGTCGAAGGTGCGCGCGACGGTGTTCGTACGCGCCTCCACGCGGCGCCGCAGCGTGTCGGTGTCGCGCGACAGCTTGAACCAGCGCTCGGCCCAGCGGGCGTGGTCCTCGCGGTCGGGGCAGTCGTGGCACGGATGCATCTTCAGCTCACGGCGCAGCTCGGAGATCTGGGTCTCCGCCGAGCTCTTGCGCTCCTTGCGGGCGGTCGGCGAGCCCTCGTAGGGCACCGGACGCAGGTCGCGGGTCTTCTCCCGCAGCCGGGAGGCCATGTCGCGGCGCATCTGCGGGTTGCGGCCGTTGAACGACTTCGGCACCCGCAGCCGGGTCTGGGCGGCGATCGGCACGTTGAAGTCCATCATCGCCAGGCGCCGGGCCTGCCGGTCCTGGGTCACGACGTAGGGACGCGGGCCGTCGGGGTCGAAGCCCGGGTCGACGATCACGGCGTAGCCGGCGAACTTGCCGGTCGGCACGTCGATCACGTCGCCGACCTTCAGCTTCGAGAGCGACTCGATGATCTCCTCGCGCCGGTCGGCTCGTCGCTCACGAGAGGACGACTTCTCGATGTCGGAGATCTTGCGGCGGATCGCGGCGTACTCCATGAAGTCGCCGCGGTCGCAGGTCGCGGCCTCCCGGTAGCCGTCGAGCGCGTCCTCGGCCTTGCGCACCTGGCGGGCCAGCCCGACGACCGCCTTGTCGGCCTGGAACTGCGCGAAAGACTGCTCCAGCAGCTCGCGCGAGCGCGCCCGACCGAACTGGTGCACCAGGTTGACGGCCATGTTGTAGGACGGCTTGAAGCTCGACCGCAGCGGGTACGTACGCGTCGAGGCGAGGCCGGCGAGCTCGCGCGGGTTGAGCCCCTGCTGCCAGAGCACGACGCCGTGGCCCTCGACGTCGAGACCGCGACGGCCGGCGCGGCCGACGAGCTGGGTGTATTCGCCCGGCGAGAGGTTGACGTGGGCCTCGCCGTTCCACTTCGACAGCTTCTCGATGACCACCGTGCGGGCCGGCATGTTGATGCCCAGCGCGAGCGTCTCGGTGGCGAAGACCGCCTTCACCAGACCACGGAGGAACAGCTCCTCGACGACCTGCTTGAAGGCCGGCAGCAGCCCGGCGTGATGGGCCGCGACGCCGCGGGTGAGCCCGTCGACCCAGTCGTGGTAGCCGAGCACGTGCCGGTCCTCGTCGGGCAGGTCGGCGCAGGCCTCCTCGACGTAGGCGTAGATCTCGTCGCGCTCGTCGGGCGTGGTGAGCCGCAGGTTGGCCTGGATGCACTGCTGGACCGCGGCGTCGCAGCCGACCCGGGAGAAGACGAAGTTGATCGCCGGCAGCAGGTTGTCGCGCTGCAGGGCGTTGATCACCTCGACACGCGACGGGATCCAGACGCGGCGGCCGTTGCCGACGCGACGGTTGGCTCCCCCGTCGCGCGCCTTGCGCCTGTCCTTGGGCGTACGCCGGTCGGTCATCCTTCCGGCGGCCCAGTCGTCGCGCGCGAGCCTCATCAGCTCGCCGTTGACCGGGGCGCCCTCCTTGACGAACCCGGCCGCGGCGTCGACGTCAGAGGAGGCGAACAGGTCCATGATCCGGCGCCCGGCCATCACGTGCTGGTAGAGCGGCACCGGCCGCTTCTCCTCGATGATCGTGGTGGTCTCGCCACGCACCGTGGTGAGCCACTCGCCGAACTCCTCGGCGTTGGAGACGGTGGCGCTCAGGGAGACGACCGAGACCGACTCGGGCAGGTGGATGATGACCTCCTCCCAGACCGCGCCGCGGGAGCGGTCGGCGAGGTAGTGGACCTCGTCCATGACCACGAACCCGAGCCCCATCAGGGTCTGCGAGCCCGCGTAGAGCATGTTGCGCAGCACCTCGGTGGTCATCACCACGACCGGCGCCTCGCCGTTGACCACGTTGTCGCCGGTCAGCAGGCCCACCTGGTCGGGGCCGTAGCGCTTGACCAGGTCGTTGTACTTCTGGTTGGAGAGCGCCTTGATGGGCGTGGTGTAGAACGCCTTGCGGCCCGTGGCGAGCGCGAGGTGGATGGCGAACTCGCCGACGATCGTCTTGCCAGAACCGGTCGGTGCGGCGACCAGGACGCCCTTGCCGTCCTCGATCTCCCGGCACGCCTGGATCTGGAAGTCGTCGAGCCCGAAATCGTAGAGCGCGGCAAAGTCCCGGAAGACGGGGTAGTCCTTGTCACGCTTGTAAGCGGCGTACTTCTCCGCTGGCGAGGCGTCCATGGTGCCGAGCCTATCGACCGACACCGACAGTGAGGCCCTGGGTTCAGTCGCGCGGCGGAACCAGTACGCCGAGAGCGGACGGGACGCACTCGACCTCGAGCGGCAGCGGCCCGAGCCGCTCGCCGTCGCTGTAGGCGATCACGCCCGGCGCGGAGGCGGTGATCCGGCGGGCCCGGATGCGCTCGAAGGCCGGGTGGGTGAGGTGCTTGGCCTCGCGTACGCCGGGGAAGACCCGCAGGAACTCCAGCCGGGAGACCGGCTTGATGAGGATGGCGTCGAGCAGGCCGTCGGCGGGGTCGCACTCCGCCGCGATCCGCAGGCCACCGCCGTAGGACTCGGTGTTGGCGATCGCCAGCAGCATCGCCTCCTGCTCGCGCACCACTCCGTCGATCTCCAGCCGGTAGGGAACCGGGGTCCAGCTGCGGATCACCGAGAGCGCGGCGAGCGTGTAGCGCAGGTCCCCGTGGGGCCATCGCATCGCGTTGGCGCGCTCGTTGACCGCCGCGTCGAAACCGGCCGCGAGGACGGTCGCGAACCAGGTCTCGCCACTGTGTCCGAGGTCGATGCGGCGGCGGTTGTCGCGTACGACCACGTCGGCAGCGGCCAGCGGGTCGCCGGTGGGGATCCCGAGCGCCCGGGCGAAGTCGTTGCCGGTGCCGAGCGGGACGACGCCGAGGCTGACCTCGGTGGTGGCCAGGGCCTGGACCGCGACGTGGACCATCCCGTCGCCGCCGAGGGTCACCACCGTGTCGACGCCGTCGGCAGCGGCCTTCCGGGCCAGCTCGAGGGCGTGGTCGGCGTCGTCGCCGATGAGGTGTGCCACCTCCGCCCCCGAGGCCGCCAGCCGCACGGTGACCGCGTCGAGGATCTGGTCGGCGTTGCCGCGGCCGGCGGTGGGGTTGGCGAGCAGAGCGATCTGGCGCGTCACGGGTGAAGACTAATGGTCAGATCACCGACGGGACGTCAGGATCCCCGATCAGGTCCTTGCGCTTGCCGGCCTTCCGTCTGTCGTGGGCTCTCGCGATGACCTCGGAGATGCCGAAGAGGACGACCATCGGGCCGGCCATGATCGTCATCGTGAACGGGTCACCCGACGGGGTCGCCACCGCGGCGAAGACGAACGAGCCGACGATGATCCAGGCACGGTACTTGCCCAGGGCGGCGCCGGGCAGGACCCCGATCCGGTTGAGCAGGATCACGAAGACCGGGATCTCGAAGGCGATGCCGAAGACCAGCAGCGTGCGGCTCAGGAAGCTGAGGTATTCGCTGAACTCGACGATGTTGGTCAGCCCGTCGGGAACGAAGGCGAACAGGATCTCCAGGCCCTTGGGCAGGGTGATGTAGCCGAGCACGACGCCGGCGAGGAACAGCGGGCCGGCGACGGCCACGAAGATCCTCGACATCTTCTTCTCGTGGGCGTGCAGGCCCGGCATCAGGAACGCCCAGATCTGGTAGAGCCAGATCGGCGCGGTGCCGATGAACGCGGCCAGACCACACAGCTTCAGGTAGAGCATGAAGCCGCCCGCAGCGCCGTTGACGGAGCTCAGCGAGGCGGCGCCGCCCTCCCGGTCCATCATCTTGACGGCCTCGAGATAAGGGTCCATGACCAGGTCGAAGAGCTGCTCGAAGAAGAACAGCGCGACGACGAACCCGATGACCAGGGCCAGGGATGCCTTGATCACCCGCGCACGGAGCTCACGAAGGTGGTCGGAGAGCGCCATCCGGCCGTCGTCGCCGATGGGGTGCTTGGGGGTGCCGCGGAAGACCGCGACAACACCGGCGATGGACAAGGTCGGCCTCAGTTGCCGGAGAGGCGCTCGCGCTCGGCCTTGATCTCGGCCTCACGACGCTCGAGCTCGGCGATGCGCTCCTTCTCGGAGGCGGTCAGCTCTGCCGGCTTCTCGACCTTCTCGCCCTTCTCCTTCTCGTCGTCGTCGCGAAGACCCTTGGTCTCGGTCTTGAAGATACGCAGCGCCTGACCGGTGCCGCGGGCGAGCTCGGGAAGCTTGGCGGCGCCGAAGACGAGGATCACGATCGCCAGGATGATGAGCCACTCGGCTCCCTGCGGCATACCGATCAATGGAGTGAACATGAACTACCTCATCTACGTCTTAGGGGGAACGCTTGAAGTCTACGCGTCCGAACGGTACAGGCCGAGGGCTTGGCGTGCAGTCGCGGCAAACGATTCAGTGAACTCTGTGCCTGTAGGCGTCTGCCCACTGTCCTCGGTCGCGACGATTTCAGCATAGGGAGCCAGTCGAAGCAGCAGCCGGGTGAGCCACCGCTGGTCGTAGACGCGCACCCCCACCTCGAGCCCACCGCCTGACAGCTCGACCGGGTCGATCACCGCGTAGTACTCGCCGACCCAGCGCGCCTCCGGCGCCAGTCGCACCCGGACAACGGTGCCGGCATCCGTACGCAGCACCGACTCGGCCTCGCCGTCGAGATCCGCACCCTCCCCCGCCTCCGGAGCGACCACGGTCGGGGTGTCCAGGACCTCGGCGCCCCGGATCCGGTCGAGCCGGAAGCTGCGCGGCGCCTCCGCCCGGTGGCACCAGGCGTCGAGGTACTCGACGTCGTGGATCGAGACCAGCGCCCGCGGGTCCACGATGCGCGAGGACTCCTCGTCGCGGGCCGGGACCCAGTAGTCGATGCGCACCTGACGGCCCTGGTCGATCGCGGTCGCGATCGCGGCATGGATCTGCACGAGCGAGGTGTCGATCGGCTCCTCGCCGGGGTCGACCCTGCCTGGGTCGACACTGCCCGCGGCGCCCTCGGCGGCCGCCTGCTCGAGCTTGGCCAGGGTGCGGTCGACGACCTCCTTCGTCTCCGCGCTCACCGCTCCCCCGCGCAGCGCGCGGAGCGCGACGATCACAGCCGTCGCCTCGATCGGGGTGAGCCGCAGCTGGCGGTCGAGATAGTCGGCGTTGGAGATCCGGATGACGCGGTCGCCGTCGGGCGCGGTGAGCGCGTCGATGTCGACGTCGATCAGGTCATCGGGGTAGCCGCCCGGCAGGCCGCACATGAAGAGCACCTGCAGGTCCTTGACCAGCTGCTTCTCCTCGACACCGAGGTCGGCGGCAGCCTTGTCGAGGCGTACGTCGTCGGCCTGGGAGTAGAGATAGGGCACCAGCGTCAGCAGCCGTCCGACCTGCCCCTTGGCCCCCGTGTTCGCGCTCATCGCACCGCTCCGTCCAGGCGCGCCACCAGGCGCTCCAGCCGCGCCGCGACCTCGCGGCGCAGATCCTCGGGCTCCTCGACGTAGGCGTCCGGGCCGTGGCCCAGCACCACCCGGTCCCAGCCGTCGCTGCCGTCGGGACCGGTCACCCCGGCCTCGGTGGAGTCGGCTGCCCGCCGCAGCGTGTAGCCGCTCCCCTGCCGCAGCAGCAGGACGGCCTTCCCCGTGGGCGGTGCCGGCGCCAGGTCTCGTGCGATATCGCGTACGTCCACCTCGGCCGGCACCTCGAAGGCATCGAACTCGCCGACCGCCCGGGCCTCCCCCAGGACGCGGGAGAGCCGGAAGATGCGGGTGTCGTCGCGGTCGACGTCGTGGCCGACGGCGTACCACCGGCCCGAGTAGCGCACCACGCCCCACGGCTGCAGCCGCCGATGAGAGGGCTCGGCGGCCCGGGACCCGCGGTAGTCGAACTCGACCACCTGCCGGTCCTGGGTCGCGGCCACGAAGACGTCGAAGGAACCCTCCTCGGCCGCCAGGCGCGGCTGCACGATCTCCAGCGCCGAGACGTCGGTCTCGAGCCCGGCGGCGTTGAGCTTGCGTACGGCTTCCGTGGTCGCCTCCGCCATCGAGGCGTTCTCCCACACCTTGGTGGCCAGCGCGACCACGGCGAGCTCGTCGGCCTCGAGAGTGATCGGCGGCAGCGCGAACTGCTCAGGGCTGATCCGGTAGCCGATCTCGTCCTCGAAGAAGGAGTCGATCACGCCGGTCTCGATCGGCACGCCGAGGCTGCGCAGCTCCTCCTTGTCGCGCTCGAACATCTTCTCGAACGCCTCACCGTGGGACGACGGGTAGAGGACCTCGCGGATCCGCTCCTTCGACACGTTGTCGCGCTGCACGAGCAGCATGATGAGCAGGTTCATCAACCGCTCGGTCTTACCCGCCGCCACGGTGTGTTTCTCCCCCTAGAGATCTGCTACGGCGTCGCCGGAGTGGAATCCGCCTTGACGACGTCGATGACGAAGTAGAGCGTGCTGTTGGCCGGGATGCCCGGCGTGCCACCCTGGCCCGGCTTCTCCTGTGCACCGTAGCCCAGCTCCGGCGGGATCTGCAGCAGAACGCGGCTGCCGACCTTGACGCCCTCCAGGCCGTTGGTCCAGCCCGCGACCACCTGGTTGAGGGCGAACGGCACGGCCTTCTTGCTGAAGCTCTCGTCGAAGGGCTTCTTGGCGCCGTAGGTCATGCCGAGGTAGTTGGCGGTGACCGTCTGGTCGGTGGTGATCTCCTCGCCGTCGCCCTCGGTGACGATGACCCGCTTGAGCACGTCGTCGGCCTTCGGCTTGGGAATTCCGGTGAAGTCGAACCCGGTCGGCTTGCCGTTCTTCTCCACGACCTTCGGGAGCTCGGAGGCGTCCACGTCGTGCGGCGTCTTGTCGGCGGCAGGCTTGACCACGTCGACGACGACCAGCAGCGTGTCGTGGTTGCCGATGCCCATCTGCGGGTTGCCGCCCTCGCCGAGCAGGTCGTCGGAGCCGACGATCGCCTCGATCCGGTCGCCGACCTTGGCGCCCTTCAGGATCGTGCTCCACGGCTTGTCCGCCGGGAGCTCCTCACCCTCGGCCGCCTGGCTCTCGTAGGCCCACTCCTTCTCCAGGGTGGTGGCGTTGCCGATGTAGATCTTCGCGAACACGCCGCGGTCCTTCGGGATCTCCTCGCCGTCGCCCTCGGTCAGCGTCTTGACCTTCGGGTCCTTCGGGTAGGCGATCGCCGACTTCCACTTCAGCGTCGGTGCCTTCTTGGTGTCGGCCGAGACCGTGACGCCGTCGAAGCCGGAGACGGTCTCGTCGCCGTAGCCCGTCACCTTCTCACCACAGGCGACCAGGGCCGGGAGAAGCAGGAACACAGTCAGCGCGCTCAGCGCATGGCGCAGGCGAGGCCGAGGAGCAGTGGACACAGTGCAAACCTTCGTGACGTGAAAGGGACAGACGACAGCGGAGCACACCATATCCGTACGGTGGTTGCCCCGTGGCGAAGCCACCCCGGCCGGTGTTTCACATGCCGTCGATGAGGCGCTGGACCCGCTCGTCGTAGGCGCGCAACGGGTCCTTGCACAGCACGGTGCGCTGGGCCTGGTCGTTGAGCTTGAGGTGGACCCAGTCCACGGTGAAGTCGCGACGGCGCTCCTGCGCCTTCTTGATGAACTCGCCGCGCAGCCGGGCGCGGGTGGTCTGCGGCGGCACCGACTTCGCCTCGAAGATCTTCAGGTCGGTGGTGGCCCGCTTGACCGCGCCCTTCTTCTCCAGCAGGTAGTAGAGGCCGCGGTTGCGGTGGATGTCGTGGTAGGCGAGGTCGAGCTGAGCGACCCGCGCGTGGCCCAGCGGGAGGCCGTGCTTGGCTCGGTAGCGCTCGATCAGCTTCCACTTGATCACCCAGTCGATCTCACGGTCGACCAGGGACAGGTCGTCGGACTCGATCGCCTTCAGGCCGCGCTCCCACAGGTCGAGGGCGGCGATCATGGTCGGATCGGTGATCTCGCGACGGTCGACGAACTCGCGTGCCTTGGTGAGGTATTCGTTCTGGATGTCCAGCGCGCTGGCCTCGCGGCCGTTGGCCAGCCGGACCTTGCGGCGGCCGGTGAGGTCGTGGGCGATCTCGCGGATGGCGCGGATCGGGTTCTCCATCGTCATGTCCCGCATGACGACGCCCTCCTCGATCATCCGCAGCACCAGGTGGCAGCTCGCGATCTTGAGCATCGTGGTGGTCTCGGACATGTTCGAGTCACCGACGATGACGTGGAGGCGCCGGTATTTCTCGGCGTCCGCGTGCGGCTCGTCGCGGGTGTTGATGATCGGCCGCGACCGGGTCGTCGCGGAGGAGACGCCCTCCCAGATGTGCTCGGCACGCTGCGAGACCGCGAACCCGGCACCTCGCGGTGTATGGGTGACCTTGCCGGCGCCGACGATCAACTGGCGGGTGACCAGGAACGGGATGAGGACATCGGCGAGCTTCGAGAACTCCCCCGCGCGGCTGACCATGTAGTTCTCGTGGCAGCCGTAGGAGTTGCCGGCCGAGTCGGTGTTGTTCTTGAACAGGTAGATGTCGCCGGCGATGCCCTCGTCGTGCAGCCGCTGCTCGGCGTCGAGGAGCAGGCCCTCCAGGATCCGCTCCCCCGCCTTGTCGTGCGTGACGGTCGAGATCACGTCGTCGCACTCGGGCGTGGCGTACTCGGGGTGGGAGCCGACGTCGAGGTAGAGCCTCGCGCCGTTACGCAGGAACACGTTCGAGCTGCGGCCCCAGCTCACCACCTTGCGGAAGAGGTAGCGAGCCACCTCGTCCGGGCTCAGCCGCCGCTGGCCGCGGAACGTGCAGGTCACGCCGTACTCGTTCTCGATGCCGAAGATGCGCCTGTCCATACTGAAACCCTAGACGGTCGACGGTCACTCCGGAGGCGTTCGAAGGTACGACACGGCGTGCCGCGCCACCCACCGGAACGTCAGTCCAGCTCGCGCCGCAGAATGGCGATGAACTCGTCCGCCATCGCCAACTGCCGCTCCAGCTTCTCGCGGCGTACGCCCGCCTCGGCCCGGACGGCGGCCAGGCGCTCGCGGGCCGTAGCGACATCGGCGGGGTCGGGCTCGGACTCACGCAGGATCTCGATGTCGGCCATGACCGCCTTCATCTCCTCGAGGCTGAAGCCGAGAGGCTTCATCCGGCGGATGACGAGGATCTTCTCGACGTCTGCCTCGGCGTAGAGCCGGAAGCCACCCTCGCTCCGTCCTGACGGCTTCAGCAGGCCGACTTCCTCCCAGTGACGGAGACTGCGCAGCGACAGCTCGGTGCGCGCCGCCACCTCGCCGATCTGCATCGCCCCCTCGGGGGCAGCACTGCGGGTCATGGTGTCCCTTCTCACATGGTCGGCGATCCCAACCCTTACGTAACGTGAGAGTACGGTTCTCTCGTCCCGCCCATCCTGCCAGTCGCGAC